>JBNKYI010000065.1:0-9854 GCA_050300815.1 Fibrobacterales bacterium | reverse complement strand
GCCGAAGAAATTCGAGATTTGATTTTAAAGGTCGGGGGCAGCACCGAGCACATGTCTCGATTAGTCGACAACATGCTCAGTTGGAGTAGAGTGCAAAACAATCGGGTGAGTCTTTATTATGAAAGTATTCGACTCAATCGCTTGTTTAGAGAAATCTGTGAAATCTTGCAGTTGAGTGTAAAGCAAAAGGGAATTGAAATTCATCTGCCCCCAAAAGAAAGAGAGGTCACAGTAAATGCCGATACCAATCTTTTGCGAACCATTTTGCTCAATCTCATTAATAACGCCATCAAGTATTCTCCTTCAAACTCCCATATTTATGTCAATTATCACCAAGTCGATGACCGCGTTCTTCTCTCAATCAAAGACCAAGGGATTGGGATGTCTAAAGAACGCATTGAAAGTCTACTCAACGGTTCGAATCAATCGAGTTTAGTGGGAACTCAAGGTGAAACAGGAACGGGTTTGGGGATGCGTGTCAGTCTTAAGTTCATTCAAAAACTCAACGGACATCTTGAAATTCAAAGCCAATTGGGAGCGGGATCTACCTTTAACATTTACCTACCCGACAGCACACCTGCTAAAGCCTAACGCATCAACCTTATTGGCAATCTTCAATTAAATCGATCAGGGCTTCAGCGGCGGCTTCTGCAAAATGAAGGTGTGATTTGGCCTCATAGGCAAAATTAATTCCACTTGAACTGTTGAGCAGATAAAATTGACGTTGGGCTCCCCCGTTTTTCAGAGCTTTAATGACTGCTGAAGCCTCTCCCCCTTGCTGCCCCGCAACCCCTTTAACAGAAACTCCGGGAATCAAGAAGGGTAACTCCGCTTTTTTCTCAGCAAAGAAAGAGGTGATACGCTCCATTTCTGCCAGATTTGTCGCTCCGACAACAGCCCCGAGATTTCCCCGGTTCCATTCGATCAATTTTTCTGCGACCTTCAAAAACAAAGGAACCCCTCCGCAATCTAAATCTTGAATGTCTTTGGCCCCCGGATTCGATGTTCTCAGCAGGGCATACACTCCCTTATCTAGCTCACCTAAAAAAGGATTCACAGAATCAGATCCCATGTAAGGGCTAACCGTAACAGAGTCGGCCCCATAAACCCCAAAAGCCGCTTGGGCGTAAGCCTCTGAAGACTTGCCGATGTCTCCGCGCTTGGCGTCAAGCACCACAAGTATTCCCAAATCTTGGCAGGCCTTAATCAAGTCTTTTAAAAGATCCATCGCCTCAACAGAAATATTTTCGTAATAGGCTGAGTTTGGCTTAACCGCGGCAGGATAAGCCCCTTTTTTGTCAAAGGCCTCAAGCATTTCAAAATAAAAACGACGCACCTTTTCTACAGGTGTACCCTCTAAAGGAATCCTCTTAAGAACCGGATCCATTCCTACGCAAATAGGATTTTTACACGTGATAATTCTTTGTTCAAGACGATCATTAAAATTCATAGTTATCCTCTACTAGGCTTCGTCAAAAGTAAATCTTCTGCATTTTCAAATTCAGACTTTTTGCACAACTCAAAATAAGCCGCCACTTCTCGATCAAAACAGGCCCTCCAGGTGCGATCACTCGCATAATCACGGGCCTTTTCTGAGAGCTTTTTTCGATCGCTGTGGCGAGCCAACTTAACAATAGCTTCTACGAGCTCTAATTTATTTTGGTGATCAATGGTCAAGCCACAACCCGATTCTCTGATGTGTTCTAAGGCCGCTCCAGTGCTGGCTCCTACCAACATTTGCCCAGAGGCCATTGCTTCTAGAATACTCAAACCAAAGGTTTCCCAACCACTTAAGGCCAAGCCCATTTCACACGACGCATTCCAACGGGCCATCTCTCGGTCATTCTCAACAAAACCCAAGAAGCGAATGTGCGGATATTCACGCGCAGCCGCTTCTACCAAACTCAAGTCGGGCCCTGTGCCCGCAAAAACCAGCGCGGGCTCAACCTTCAGCTCTTCGCAAAGCAAGGGGTATGCCTCCAAAATAAGCTTCAATCCCTTTTCATCGCAAAAACGGTGGGGAAAAAAAATCGTCAGACGTTCGGGCACACCCGCCTTTAATTTTTCAATAAGGTCTAAATCTTTTTGCACAGGATTAAACAATTCGGTATTCACTCCTAGCGGCATATAGCGAGTGGGCCCAATGTTTTTTTCTGAGAGGCGCTCTTGAACCAACAGAGAAGGAACAAAAATCTCATCCATCGCTCTAAAATTCCAGCGTGCAAATTTCCATCCCACTTTTTCTGATGCATTCGCCGCCCAATTTCCCCAAGGCAAAAGACCGCGCTTCATATAGGTGATAGGAAAATCCGAGTGCCAAAACCCCACAACTTTGGGTTGCTTAGCAAGCCCTCTAAGAGAATGCCTCACCAAAATAGGCATGAAATAAGGGCTGCCCACTTCAATCACATCGGGCTGATATTCTCTTATGATTTTTTTCAAATGGCGGCTGCGAATCGAGTAGCGATAATCCCATTCACCAGGAACTTTAAAGGCGGGAATGTACTCGATAAATGCATTTTCACCGACTTGTTCGGTGCGCCGAACATCACCAGGGCGAACATGCACATACTTAAATTGAGGTCGCTTGCGAAAGTATTCTAGTTTCTGCAAGTGGTAGCGGCGAACACCCCCTCCGCTAGGGCTGTAAAAATTATTGCAGTCAATTAGGGTGAGGGAGGCCGTTCTCATAGTCGGCTCCAATATACATTTAGCCCACTGTTTTCGGGTTTGTTTCAAAAGATGAACCAAAAATTTGATCCACGCAGATCAAAGCAAAGCAGTGAACCATTCTCGAGGGATGACCGCTCGGCGATTAATACTTCAATACCGTTCCTGTTTTGACCTTGCCATCATGGCGAATTTGGTAATGATAAATTCCATTGCCCCCCGTGAGATCTTTGAAGGGATCAAAGACTAACTGAGGAGCCGACTCGGCTTGTTCTGCATAAACCACTTGGCCATTGGGATCAAAGACTTCAAAATAAACTTTCGCCTTCGCATTGTAATCCACCATTTGCACTTGAATTTTTTGTTGATCTACTCGATGGCTAAAATCCCAAATCACTTCAGAACCCACAGGAACCCATTGAATTTTATAGGGTGTTCCCTGCTGACTCAATTTCAATTCAGCCTGATCTCCACGAATTTCAACTTCTTTTTGATTTTCATCAATGATTCGAATTTCAAAACCTCTTTGCCGAATCTCGTTCAAGCCCACCAAAGTTAAGGTTCCTTTGTTGACCCCAGAGATTCCCGAATGAGCTTTCATATTCCACACCAGCGCTTCATTCTTGTCTTTTACTTCGCGCATTAACAAACGTCGCCCTCTAACCGTACTCAGGTTGATTTGACCCTCTATCGCCAAGGGTATTTCACTCTGAAGTTCTTCTTCGTCAGAAACTCCAATAAAATTGTTTTCATCTGTCTTTCCCTGTGCCTTCAGCACAAGATTCAAAAGCCCAGAAGAAGCCATACGAGGTGCAAAATTTACCGAAGACGTTGAACTGCCCACGTCTGATGCAAAGGCAGGAGCGGGATTAAATGTCAATTCCGTATCTTCATCGACATAGACCCAATAGCCCTGATAAGGTTCTAACGCTTCCATTTCAATTTCATAAGAGAGCGCCTTGCGATTCCAGCGATAAAATTTCAGGTTGTTGGGTTGCAAAGCATTAACCTTAATAGGAAAAGAGAATGGATTAGAGATTTGATGCCAGCCATTATCCGTATGATTCAACATAAGGGTAATAGGATGAGCTGCCTTTTGCCGAGGCATCACAAATGAAAATGCTTTGTCTTGAAAAACCCAATAGCCTCGCCCGGTTTCGTGAAATGTAGAACCATCTACTCTGCGATACCTGCTCAACAAATCATTTTCTTGAGCAGACTCTTCCCAAGTATACATATAGGCCCATAAATCGCTGGGCAGCAGATCAAAAGTCGAATCAAAACTTCCTAAGCCTCCCATCGTCCAGCGAGAAATTGCGCTATCAGGAGTGGCAAAGGATACTGTATCTTCAAGAATCAGTGAAACCGAATCTATCCACTCGGCAATTAAATTTCCATTGGGTTGAAACAATTGAGCTTTCAATTTGTTAGACCCTGTAATCCAATGAGTAGAGATAACTTGCAAATCTTGACCTGAATAATTATAGACCTCTCCATCGGCATTCTCAAAGTCAACAATCATTTTAAATTGCGTCATCGCTTGCTCATAGCTTACAGGAGAAACCCGTAGCACGACCGCACCACCTAATGTTTTAAGCCGAGGAGACCAGTAAGGGAGCGATGGATCTGCCGTCCACTCGACAATAGAGCTAGCTTTGAAAAGCCCTCTAGCCCGCGTGCGAATTTCATAGATTTTGGCGGGATTTCCTAGTAGCAGGTCATTGGCACCTTTTTTGAATACACTCTCACCCCTCTCTCTCCACTCCCATAAACTGTCGATGCGAATCGCTTGTAAGGTCGACGCAAGAGGTGAAATTTGAGGAATTTCAGCAAACGCAGGTTCTCCAAGTGTTATCGAGATATAAAAGTAGATATGACTACTTAAGGAGGTTAATGTATCAGGAGGAACATCTGTCAACTGTATTCCAATTAAAACAACGCCCTCTTTGCCTTGCACAGGTGTCAATTTGAGATTTCCGTTTGCATCAAATTCGGGAAGACTTGTAAAAAGACTACTGTCACTGATATCAAGATCAATGAGTACTGGCTCAGCTTCATTGGGTCCTGCGATCAAATTTCTCAACAAAGAATCCACAATCACACTTCCCGAATCTCCTGGAACAAAAAGAGTATCGACAATCAAATCTGCTGTAGGCATATCATTGACAGGAGTGATTTTAATCTGAATGGATTTTGTTTCAGAACTTTTTACTTCAACTCCTGAATCATAAAGCACATAGCGAATATCTACAGAGAAATCTCCGTACACATCGGGAATAGGCTCATAGTAAAGCGTTCCCGTTTCATCGATACCTGGACCTTTAAAGAAAACAGAAGGATCATTAGGCACCAGCTCGACTCTTAAGCTCTCTGCAGGCGATAAGGGTCTAAAATTGGCAACAGGGGTAAAGTATCCCGCTATTTGATTCGCGCTATCTTCAAGAGAATAATTTATGGGAGTTAGCACGCTAAAGCTTAAGCTGTCTGTATAGGTTCCCGTAAAAATTACGGCAAAAACCAATGTGGTATCTTTAGAGATCGAATCTTTTCCGGTTGCATAGACGCGAATTCTTAAGCTGTCTTCAACAAATGAATAAAGAGGTTTTTTCAAAAGAATTTGATCACCGACGATCTCGACATATGGATTGTGCACATCTCCAACGCCACCACCCAGACCAAATTCATGAACTTCTGCTGTGTCTTGATCAATGGCATCTAAAGTTGCAATAAGTGATCCTACAGAAAGATCATTGGTAACAGAGGTTGAATCGACTGTAATACCCGTCAATGGTTCAAGCTCATCAAGAACATCAATAACAATGATTGTCGTATCGGCATTTATTCCATCAAAGACTTCAATGGTCAATTCATAATGGGATCGGGTTTCAAAGTCGAGGAATGAACCAAATGTCGTTTTTAAATCAAAGTTTAGACTATCCACCTCAAAGATTCCTAGCGAATCTCCATTGATAATGCGCAGTGTTAAATCAGACAGAGGGGTATCTCCGTCGGTGACCGATAAGGGAGCTATCGTCGATTGTGGAGGGTGAGATTCACTCACCTTCAAGGTATCTACCGCAATATGGGGGATAGAAATATTTATGGTTTGTATTTCTATCTTAACTGAAGCCGTATCATAAGAAACACCATCAAAGACTTCAACAGCTAAAAGAAGCGTATCTCCTGTATAAGGCCTTAGGCTCGAGCTCGTCGCTAAATCGCCCACGGCAGACGCAACAAACAAGGTGTCATAATTAAGAAGAGTATAAGTTAAAATGCCTACAGTATCTGGATCAGAAATATTAAACAGTAAAAAGATTTCACCTGCAGAGATGGTATCTGGAAGGGTAATCATTGTGTCTCTGATAATAGGAGCATTATCATTTACATCATCCACATATAAATTGATCATGAGCGTATCTTTTGCAATGCCATCAAAGGCCTCAAACGAGAGTGTATAAGTTGAACGCAACTCTCTATCTAAGGGGCCAATAAGACTCAATCGATTCAAGCTGTCAAAAGCAAATAATGTGGAATCCTCATTGAGGATCATCGAATAAGTCAACACATCTAGGCTGTCAATATCCTTAGCAAAAAGACTATCAAACATCGCGGGATAAGATTTAGACTCTAACAAACGGATCGTGCGATCTGGTCCGAAATCGGGGACATTGTTAATGACATTATTAATCTGAATCGACACTATTGCAGTATCTGTATGCAGACTATCATCGACAATCACCTGCAACACAAAGAGTGTGTCTCTGAGTAGAGTCAGATTTTGCCGCACCTGCACATTGCCATCTGGTAAAACTTTGAAGTATTCAGGACCGCTAAGCAAACTAAAATTAAGCACACCCAACGAATCTGGATCTTTAGCAAACAGATACCCCAGACTATTGCCAACACTCAGACTATCATCGACAAAGAGCAATGTGTCATTTAAAACGGGTGCAACATCATTCACATCATTAACTTGAACTGTAATTTTTAAGGTATCTTCAAGCAATCCATCAGAAGCAACGATATAAATATCGTGAGTGGGGAGTAGCTCTCTATCGAGAACTTCATTCACAACCAAATGCAGAGAACTATCTAAAATAAATGCATCTGTATCTGACTGCGTCGCGATGAAATAGATGAGAGTATCTAGAGTATCTACATCTGTAGCAAATACAGAATCAACGATCGCAGGGAATGTATTGTTCTCTGACACTTGAATAAAACGATCTAAGCCTAAATCAGGTGCTGTATTAGAAAACTGAACATAAAGATTTTCAACCAAACTTGCCGTCGCCGAAGAATCATCAGTCGCCGTCAATGTCATTGTATATAGCCCTGTATCAGCAATGGTAGGGAATCCTTTTAGTACCCATTGATGATCTTTAAAAATCCGTAAACGGTGACCCTGCTGTTCAGAAAAAGCAATACCCATATCCCTTAGCATGGTGATTCCCGCAGGGCCATTCAGGTTTACTTCATAGCCTAGGCCCTCTCCATTAAAATTTGTGCTGCCCGTACCCGCCGCCGTTTTAATGATTCCACTTTGTAGATCTACAACGCGAATGCGGTTATTGGCGGCATCTGTAATAAACAGAGAATTTTTATCACACGCGATTTGCGTGGGCGTGTTAAGTTGAGCAGACGTTGCGGGGCCACCATCTCCCGAAAAACCAGGTGATCCGGCAACTCCCGCAACAGGATAGAATTGATTACCCACCATTTTCACAACACGGTGATTGCCTTGGTCGACGATATAAAAGTTATAGTTGTATTCATCAAAGCAAATATCTGTGGGGTTATTCAGATGCAAAGAATCTGAGCCCTGAGTTCCTGTGCCTGCATAAGTTCCCACATTGCCTGTATAAAAATCGAGATAGCGAACCACATGATTGCCCGATTCAACCCAAAACAATTGATTATAACTTGAGCTATAAGCCAAACCTTCGGGTTTATTGAGTGTTGCAGCCAAGGCACTCCCACTGTCGCCT
This sequence comes from Fibrobacterales bacterium, assembly GCA_050300815.1. Classification (GTDB taxonomy): domain Bacteria; phylum Fibrobacterota; class Fibrobacteria; order Fibrobacterales; family CAWVXU01; genus JBNKYI01. Next base: position 2,193 of record JBNKYI010000065.1, on the reverse strand, counting down.
GTATACCCCGCAAGTTTTGTTCCCGCTAAATCATAGATCTTTCCATCGACATCTAACTTTCGAATGATGTTGTTATCTCTTTCACTGAAATAAATCGCCCCCGACGAATCTGTTAGCAGGCCAGAAACATTGCCCAAACTTGCAGAAAGTGCCGCAGCTCCATTTGCTGCAGAGCCCTGAGTTCCATTTCCTGCAATAAGACGCACTGTATCTTTAAAGAGAGCGCGAATTTGAAAATTTCCCGAATCAAAGAAATAAATATGTCCGCTATCTGCATGAACAATCGTTGGAGTATGTATCTGAGCATTAGGGCCAAAAACTCCATTTGAACTTCCTGTGACACCCGTACCGGCAATAATTTTAACTGAGTCACTCGATTCGATGAGATTTAAAAAAGAGGGTAAACCGTTCACCGTCACGGTGAGATCATCAAAGTCGGGATCCTTGACTTTGATTTTTTCAGCATAAAAGAAGCCCTCGGGAATCGTGTCTTTTAACCCTCCTACAAAGAAAGGCACCTCATTGACATTTCCAACATAGATATGAATGATTCCCGCTGTCGTAGCACTAAGCGAATCTGCAGCACTCACCCGAATGCTCAAGTCTCTTTGCATCTCAAAATCTAACGAATCCGCTAAGATCAATTGAGAGCCCGTAAGAGTAAATTTCGCATTATCGGCATCTCCTGCACCATTAACGAGACTAAAGGTTACGCTGCCTCCTTCGGGATCGTTGGCAAAAAAATTGCCTATAACTGAGCCCACCGTTTTCGTTTCTGGCACGTAGGTACTGTCTAAGTAAGGAACGTTAGGTGGGTCATTCAAATTGGTCACCGCCAGAATAAAAGAAGTATCCACTGCGCTGTAATTGTCAGAAACCGCCACTCTAATTGAATAGCTGATCAAAGATTCATAGCTAGGGGGCGAAGTAAAAAATAAAGAATCATTTCGAATGACAAAACTACTGTTAAAAGTGTCTCCATTTCCTGCAACCAGTGAATAATGCAACGAATCCCCATCAAAGTCGCTGCTATTGAACGTCGTTGCGAAATATTCTCCTGTTTTTGTGGGATCAATGCTTTCTGGAATAGAAAGGCTAGCGAGGATAGGATAGTTAGGAATAAAATTGATGCGAGCAACTTGACCTGCATTGACAATACCATGCAAGGCATTGTCAATGACACTCATTCGCCGCTGGTTAGTAAAGCTACCGAGACTATCAGGTGTGAAATAATTCGTCGATTGCTGTGGATCACTATAAAGTTTAACACTGTCTGCCGAGTCAATTCCATAGAGACGGGTAACACCCAAGCTATCTGAAGCCGAAAAGAAAACCACGCCTTTGTATTCTGTAAAACTTTCTGGATTCGAACTGTCTGAGCTTGAATTTCCCGTATTGATATCCGCAATTGCAGTTACTGTTCCCGACTTATAGTAATAGAGTTCAATTCCTCGCCCCGTTCCTCCGTCGGCTCTGAAATAAGTCTTTCCATTACTCGCGGTATAGTACCCTTTAGGATAGGAACTACTTATCGCATTAATGTCAGAAACTTCAAAAGTATTGGCCGCTGTCTTACCGTCACTGTAAAAAATTTCTTCTCCGTTTCCTCCAAGATAAGAATAAACAAAGCCATCACTCGCGACAGAAAATTCGTAAATAGCACCTGTTCCCGGGTCAAATAACGTCTTAGTATCCATATCAAAGAAGACACTTCTTTCAACACAATCACCAAAGCAATTGCTGTCAGCAACCATAAAGAGAATGTTGTTGTAGCGAGCCTTAAAGAGAAGATTCGTCGAACTCGCACCAAGAGTGATCTCATGGTAAAGTTTTGTCGAGACAGAATCTCCCCGAGTCACATACATCTCATGACCCGTTGTTGCCGTATAGGCAGAAAAATAAACTCCACTGGTATCTGCAAACAAAACGCGATCGACGTAGCCACTGTCTAAACTTTGAAGATTGGCCACCAAGGTATAGCTCCCCACTTGGCCAGATGTTTTGTAAAGCTGTGAGCCTAACCCTCCGTTAAGGTCTGCGACAAAATAAACTTCACCGTTATAACTGACGAAGCCGTCAACATAACTCAAGACTTTAACAACAGAATTTAACGTCATGCTTTTATCAATGGTATAGAGATAACTGTCTGTTCCGTCATTCGCAAAAAAGGCGAGGATCGAATCAGGTCCGATC
>JBNKYI010000064.1:0-9913 GCA_050300815.1 Fibrobacterales bacterium | reverse complement strand
ACGGTATTCACCGAAGACTCCTAGAAAAACTTCTTTTTTATGGTCTCGGTTAATTTTATCATTTCTTGAGCAGAACTCGAAGTTTTATCGAGTAAAATCAAGGGTTTTTGCCTCAATAAAGCCTCGGCCCATTGCCGACTTTCTTTAAACGAACCCAACAAAGGAGGGGTCTTCTTTAAGAATTTTTCGGTGACCCCACTAAAGCTTTGGTGAATTCCCTCTGGTGTTTCATTGTTTCGAACCCGATTAACCAAGACCTCTACGGGCAAATCACCGCGAAACTGCCAAAATGTTTTCAAAGCGCCATAAGCGTCGGCTAGCGATGTGAAATCTGAGTTTATAATCAAGAGCGCCAAGTCTGCACAAGTGGTCAACGCCAAATTTGTTTCATTGATTCCCGCGCCGCTGTCGATTAAAATCAAATCGTAATCCGCAGAAAGTTCTCCGATTCCCATCAGTATTCTGCGAATGTTTTCTGCAGAGCCTAGATCCAGTTGAGTCAATCCCGAAAAGCCGTGCAATAAATGAATGCCGCAAATGTTTTTTGATATGCATTGGGCAAGAGCAAGCTCTCCCCTCAAAAAATGCCCCCAGCCCACAGAGGGAGTCGTTCCTAACAGAATATGCAAATCCGCCATGCCCGGGTCTCCATCTACCAAAAGAATGCGATGGGTTTTACCTAGGGTCACAGCCAAATTAGCGATTAAAGAAGACTTCCCAACGCCTCCTTTTCCGCTTGCAAAGGTCACAATAGGGCAAGATTTGGGAACTTTAATCCCATAGCTTCTCATTTCGAGAAAGTGGCTTAGCTGGGATTTCATCATTCACCCAAGAGCAAGGTCAACAACTGAGAACCGCTGGCCTCGTGCAAGTCGTCGGGAATATTCTGGCCATCGCACAGGTAACTCAACGGGCAACCCTTAGCCAGAGAAAGGTTGATCATCCCTCCGGGTTCGAGGGTTTCATCGACTTTTGTAAACAACAACTGAGAAACCCCTATAGGAGAAAAACGAGCGTAAGCGTCTTCGAGGTCTTTGTCTCGAGTATTCGCGCTCAATGTCAAATGCACCTGATCGGGCAACAAAGCCTCTTTAATTTCGAGGAGTTCGTTCATGTGTTGAAGATGACTTTTCGCCCTTCCTGCAGTATCGACAAAAATCAGATCATACCCCGAAAATCTTTCGAGTACCCTCTCGACATCCGCGATTTCAAAAATGGCTTCAAAATCAATTTCTGCCGCTCTCGAAAAAAGTTCCATTTGCTCTAAGGCGCCAATGCGATAGGCATCTGTTGAAACGATGGCCACTTTGCGCCTTTGATTGAGCACCGCATCGGCCGCCAATTTGGCGATTGTCGTTGATTTGCCGACTCCCGTAGGGCCAATAAACAACCAAACTTGCGATCTCTTTTCTTCAGCGGGAAGACCGCACTTCACTTTTATTTTTTTCTGCAATACCGCTTGAGCTTTAAGTTGTAACTGAGCGAGTTGTCTCTTATCGGTAGGGCATTCAAGAATCAAATCAGAGATCACATCAAGGATAAGAGTTGAGTCTAGACCCTTTTCGCGAAGCCAACCCGCAATAGGAACAAACTCAGCGGGAACCTCGTCTCGGCTTCCTAGAGCCGAATCTAATTTCGTTTTTAAATTGAGAATTTCTTGTCGCAGCGCAGATATCTCTTGAGCAACAACCGGATTTTCTCGAGATACCGTCGAAGGAGGAGTGTCGCTCTGAGGTGCTCGATAGCTGCCGCGAGCCGTATACGTTTTTAGTGATTTAGAATCTTGCTGAGACTCAGATACAGGCGCATTTTCATCAAGGGCTGCAGTCACTTCAAAAAGATCGCTGCCCCCCAACAACCCCGACTTCACTTTTTCTGTGCGCACAATAACCGCATCACTGCCAAATTCTTCTTTCACCTGAATCAAGGCTTCGCGAACACTGGGGGCCTGAAATTTTTTAAGCTTCATTGGTTTCCAAATTTATTGTTCCCGCTGACTTCACCTGAATTCCATTGGCGATCTCAGCGTACGACAATATGTTGAGTTGTGACAGTGACGATTCAAAGAGTTTTCGCAAAGGAAATCTCACTGTAGGAGAACATAGTAAAACTGGAGGTAAATTTTGAGCCATCATGCTCTCCATTTGATTCCCGGCCCGTTCAATCAACTTTCCAACCAACTCAGGGCGAAGCACTAAGCGGGGCCCTCGGTCTGTTTTTTGCACGGAGGCTTCTAAAATTTGTTCGACTTTGGGATGTAGCACCAAAACTTGAATACTGTTTTTTTCATCTTTGAGGGGAGCGGAAATTTGCTTGGCCAATCCTTGGCGCACTTGTTCTAAAACATATTGCGGTTCTCGATTTTGCCGAGTGGCGTCTCCTGCTCTTTCTAAAATACTGCCTAAATCTCTAATCGAAACGCCCTCAGCAAGCAATTGAGCCAACAGATTTTGTAGCTCACCATACGACAACAGCTGAGGCACGACTTCATCGACAATCGCCGAATTGTGTTGTTTTAGTGTTTCAACTAGAGATTTCACATCTTGTCGCGTCAAAATGTTGTGAGCGTTTTGTTTGATGATTTCAGTGAGATGAGTCGCAACGACTGCAGGGAGCTCAACTACGGTATAACCTGCTAATTCAGCTGTTTCTTTCTGAGATGCGGTAATCCAAAGAGCAGGTAAACCAAAGGCGGGCTCCACCGTTTCTATACCTCTGACCTTTTGGGATACATTTCCGGGGTTCATCGCCAAGTAAGAGCCCGTCATCAACATGCCTTTACCGACTTCTAGCCCTTTGATTTTTACAATGTACTCTGATGGCTGAAGTTGAATATTATCTCGAATTCGAATGGGAGGCACAATAATCCCCAACTCTCCCGCTGTCTGCCTTCTCAACATAGTGATTCGCTCGAGGAGATCGCCCCCCTGGTTTTTGTCTACCAAGGGAATCAACCCATACCCCACTTCCATTTCCATTTGATCTATTTTCAAATAGTTTTCGATTTTTTCTTCGCGCGGAGACTCATCGACTTCTTCTTCGACATGACTTTCATCAGCCGCCGCTTTTTTTGATTTCGCCATTGCCTTATAAGCGGCAAAGCCCAACAAACTCGCCAAAACTAAAAAAGGGATATGAGGCATTCCCGGCACCATACCCAGCATTGCCATCACCCCCGCCGAGATAAACATCGCCCGAGTGCTCTGCCCAAATTGAGAGGTGAGTTCTTCACCCAAGTTGCCCTTGCTCGCCGCACGAGTCACTAAAATACCCGAAGCCGTAGATATCATCAAAGATGGGGTTTGCGACACCAGTCCATCGCCAATCGTCAGTTTTGTATACGTCGTTAGAGCTTCCATAAAGGGCATGTCTTGCACAAGCATTCCCGTTACAAATCCGCCGACAATGTTGATGCCCGTAATGATTAGACCCGCAACGGCATCTCCGCGCACAAACTTCGAGGCACCATCCATCGCCCCGTAAAAATCAGACTCTCTAGAAATATCTTTACGCCGAGTTTTAGCCTCTTCTTCTGAAATAATACCCGCATTCAAATCTGCATCAACTGCCATTTGTTTACCTGGCATCGCATCCAAAGTAAAACGAGCGGCCACTTCGGCAATGCGCCCTGAACCTTTGGTAATCACCATAAATTGCACAATCACCAAAATGATAAAGATGATCGTTCCCACCACAATATTTCCTGAAGTCACAAATTCGCCAAAGCTGTTGATGACTTCTCCGGCCTCGCCATCGGCCAGAATCATACGCGTGGTGGCGATATTGAGAGAGATTCTAAACAAAGAAAGAATGAGCAATAGCCCCGGAAAAACCGAAAAGTCAAGCACATTCTCTAGGTACATAGAAATCATCAATGTCATGATTGCAATAGAGATCATGAGTGCTAAAAGAATATCAACGAGAAAGGTGGGAATAGGAATAATCATCATCACAACGATGCCGATGATTCCCACAATAACTGCCATATCCCGATTTTTTGAGACAAAATCGAGATTTGCAAAATCCTTTATTCCCATTTATTCCACTCCCTGATGTACAGCAAGGACACCGGGCTGATCAAATCCCGGAACGGTTACCAATATAGCACCGCTATCATCAATTTTAAACAATGTCCCCAACTCTCGATCAGAAATCCAACAGGTATTCTCTCCTTGCAGATAGGCAACCCCATAAGGTAATACAAAATTTCCAATGGGATTTGTCTGACTGTATTGCGTAATTCCCGAAAGATCAGCGGGTAAATAATGAGCCGTAGCTTTACGACCGTCGACAACACACGCCCCTTGCGGACCTGTGGCGACATTCGTTATTCTCCCAAAGCCCTTAATGGTTTGTTGAACAACTCCCGTCGTATCCAACTGATAAACGCTTGAACTATCAGCAACCCACACAAAGGCTCCCGCCGCATCATAAGAGATTGAGAATGGGCGATTAAAACTATAGCCTGCCGAATACAATGTATCTTCAACTCCATCTCTAATTTTACCCACTTGATCTGCTTCGGGAATGGTAAACCACACAAGGTCAGCCTCGAATTGATCCATTCCTATTGAAGAAACCGGTCCTTGATAGGGGCCCGTTTCGGCCTCGACCCCCAAGGTATCAACCGACGACACATCAAAGCGGCGCAATCGACCTTGGCCCGATGTGTTTCGGTCTGAGATCCACAGGCGATCAGATTGCACATCAATGGCCAAGGCTTCAGGTTGCCTAAAATTTGACGAGTCTACACTTTGCAAAGCGCCATCGTAATCAAAGGTATACAATTGGTTTGCTCCTCGATCTGCGACAAATACAAAGGGACGATTGGGATGAACGGCAATGCTCGATATTTCTTTAAAGCCCTGATTGAGTTTAAAAATCAAGTCTCCGGCAGGGCTGACCTTAAACAGCCGTTCTCCGGCAGAAACCCAAATTGATCCTCCTTCATTGTAGGTAAAACGAGTAACCTCGTAGCGGCGAAAACCCGCCCCGCGAGAGTCTGTTACGCGCATTTCTACCGTATCTCTCATAAGCTCTGTGGGGCTCATCCACTCAAAGGTAAACAGCGAATCGATCTGATGAACCAATCGAATTCCCGGGGCATTTACCCAATCAATTCGAGGGGCAAAGCCTGCGTTAAAGGGATCTGAAACCATAATATTAAATCGAAGAGGTTCTCCCCGATGCGCGGTTAACTGCAGCGCCTTAAACTCCACCGGTTCTTCTCGACCCTGAATGTAGAGCGAATCTGCGACGGGATTCATGTTTTCAATCTTAATTTTAAAAACGTTTGATTCACCTAAGGCATTGCTTACCCCTAAGGTGTCAAAATAAACCGTATCTATGCGAAATACAGCCGAATCCACTTCTACACTATCTAAAGAAAAAGGAGGCAGACGCGTCCATTCAACCCACAATGTATCTTCGAGAACCCGCCCTTGTTCATCAAATAAATATCCGTGATAAATGGGATCTGAGGCGCCCGCGCGCCACTGAATATCGCTCAGTTCAACGCCCTCTTCAAAAACGGCGAGAAGCTTAAGTTCTCCGCCTAGATAAGTTAACGAGTCTTTCACTCCACTTATCTTTAATTTAGGCTCTCCTTTAGAACGATCATTGATTTGGGTACAACTCCAAAACATCCATCCCGCGAGAAAAAAAACAAAGGCTCTAAACTTGATTGTAGACATAAGCTAACACTTCTGCGACTGCGGTATAAAATTCGGCCGGAATTTCATCACCTGGTTCAACGATATCATAAAGCCCTCTGGCCAATGGCACATTCTCAATAATGGGAATCGTGTGCTCGTTTGCCAAATCTCTGATTCTTTCAGCAATCAAACGCTTTCCCTTAGCCACCACTGTCGGTGCTCCCCCAAAGTTGCGATCGTATTGAATCGCAATGGCAATAAAAGTAGGGTTTGTCACAACAACCGTCGCCTGAGGAACTTTGTCCATCATCGAGCGCATGGCGGCCTCTTGCATTAATCGTCTTATTTTCGACTTGACTTTAGGGTCTCCTTCGGATTGTTTATGCTCGTCTTTGACTTCTTGCTTGGTCATCTTCAACTGTTCTTTGTGTTGATGTTTCTGCCAAAACAAATCAAAAATCCCCAGCAAAGTCAGCAACAGCGCTATTTTCCAACAAAGTTCAAAAATGATGGAAAAGGTTTGCTCCATAAAGGCCAGCAACGACTTATCCACCAAATAAAGTATTTCATCTAAATGCTTTTTAACAATGAAATAAATCAAAAACCCGACAATGGTAACCTTGGCTAAACTCTTTAACAGTTCAACGAGGGCACGGGGTGAAAACATTTTTTTTAAACCTTGCATTTTGGTTAAAAAGCTAAAGTCGGGCTTAAGCTTCTCAAAGGTAAACAACCAACCCACCTGCACAAGATTTGACAATATGCCGATAACTAAAAAAGAAAGTAAAAAAGGATAAATCACATTAAACAGCATTCCCGCCATATGGGTCATCAATGAAGTGATGCTACGAATGTTTAATTCAAAGGTGCTGATTCGAGAAAAAGTTTCGAGAAGCAATCCCTTGAGCAATGCATTTGTTCTCGATCCAAAAAGCAAAAGCGTGAGCGTCATAAAGACGATACCAATCCCTACATTAAGGTCTTGGCTCTTGGCCACTTGCCCTTTGTTTCTCGCCTCGGTTTTTCGTTTTGCGGTGGGTTCTTCGGTCTTTTCGTCTTTATCTGCCACACTCAGCTCCCATTACTCAAAATCCACTGACTGTAAAGATGAAGTCGCCCAAATACACTTTCAAATAGATTAAACATCATTGGCAAAGAATAGTACAGAATCAAAACACCTAAACCAATTTTTACCGGTATACTCAATATCCATATATTCATCTGAGGCATGATGCGCGAAGCCAAACTCATTCCGATTAGACTCACCAGAATGGCAGAAAATACGGGGGCACTCATGCGAATCCCAAACAAGAAGGATTCAACAAATAGTGTGAGAAAGAGCATCATCCATTTTTCAGGTTTCCACCCTAAGGTCGTTAAAGGGATTTTATCAAATGAATCTTTTACAATTTCAAAGAAATAAAGGTGGTACCCCGACAACAAAAAAATGATTGTAAATAAGTTGATAATAAACAAACTCATTGCGCTCGAATTTTCTCCTCGCATCGGGTCTATCATAGGCGCTTGATTCAGACCCATTTCGCGATTGATGATTTCTGCGGCGACATCGACATGAGTAAACAAAAAGTTCCCCGTCATTCCCATAATAATTCCCACCATGGCTTCTTTTAAAACCAGCCAAAAAATAATCCCCGTTCCCGCTTGAATTACAATCCCGTCAATAGATACCCAAGGATTGATCGCCAAGGCGATAAAGAAACACAATCCCACTTTCACTTGAGTAATCACATGATCGCCACTAACCACGGGCATGAGAAAGATCATAAAGCTCACGCGAATCAAGACCAACACAAAAATTTCGAATCTTAATAGATTCAAATCGACAAGGTTCAACGCCGACTCTAGCACATTCACGGAATCAATCCAGGAACGATAGAAAGGAGATTAGTAAAGAAATCGCTAAAGAGTTTTGCAAAGGTCGGCATCATAAAAAGCAATACGAACCCCACAGCCGTCAATTTAGGGATAAAGGTCATCGTCGGTTCATTAATATTGGTCGCCGCTTGGAAGATGGAAATTGCCAATCCAATCAACAGCGCACAAATTAGCATAGGACCACTGATTTGCATCAGCAAAAAAAGCGCTTTTCGTCCCACATCGATAATCATTAAATCACTCATAAAAACCTACTTAAAGCTGAGAACTAATTGTTGTACGACTAGAGTCCACCCATCGACCAAAACAAACAAAATCAGTTTAAACGGTAGAGAAATCATCACAGGAGGCAACATCATCATCCCCATCGACATCAAAACAGAGCTCACCACCATATCTATCACTAAGAATGGAACATACAACAGAAACCCTATGATAAAGGCAATTTTTAATTCACTCAAGATGAAGGCGGGAATTAATGTCGTCATGCTTAATTCGTCTATGGATTTGGGATTGGGCTGCTTTGATATTCGCACCATAAGGGCGATCTCTTTTTCGCCCGTCTGCCGCAGCATAAACTCTCTAATCGGTATTTTCGTTTGTTCTAAAGCGGTTTCAAAACCAATTTCTTTATTCAAATACGGTTGCAAAGCATTGTCGTTAACGCGCGTTAGTGTCGGAGACATAACGAAGAAAGTCAAGAACAAACTTAATCCCATTACCACTTGGTTTGGGGGCGCATTTTGGGTTCCTAAGGCTTGCTTCAAAAAATTGAGCACAATAACAATTCGAGTAAACGAGGTTAGCATGACGATAATGGATGGCGCTAAGGTGAGAATCGTCATCAAAGCGACGATCTGTAATGTCACGGCGACATCATCGACATTTTCGGCCTTTTCTAAGCCTACCGAAATTTTAGGAATCACTTGTGCAAAAATAGGGCTCGCAAAGAAAACAATCCAAAATGCTTTTTTAAAGTTAAAGCTTTGTGAAAAAACATCCGTTAATTTCGATAGAGGGGAGATCAACGCTTACCCCCTTTGGGGTTAAAAGAAAAACCCTTCTTGTATTTTTCTAACATCTTATCTACGGTCTGAACAAAGCTCTCTTGATTGGGAATCTGTAGTTTTTCAGGAAGGTGAACATCGTCGTCTATGCGTTGAACTCCATTGGCACTCACCGAAAGTAAATAAATTTTCTCGTAAATTTTTACTGTTAAAATTTTCTGATTCGAAGCCAGATAAAAGGTCTGCAACACCTGAAAATCAGCGCCATCTGTAATTTGATTCTTACCTAGATTGAATTTTTTTACCAAATAGATGAGTATTGCAAATAAGACCCCAATAACAGCTAGGCCTAATCCCATCTGCAACAAGACCGTACCCAAACTCATTGTTTCACCAGAAGACACATTTTGGGGTTCGGCCACTAAACTCTGCACCTTGGCAAATTTATCTAAGGCAATAGAATCGTTCTGGGCAAAGAGCGTTCCCGCGAAAAGTACAATTAAAAGAAATATCATTTGAGGAATTTAATCCTTTCTTCTGGAGTGACTAAGCTGACAATTCGAATTCCAAAATTTTCATCGACCACCACCACTTCACCCCGGGCAACCACTTTGTTATTCACTAATAGATCAACGGGCTCGCCGGCAAATCGATCGAGCTCTATGATTGATCCTGGGCCCATTTCTAAAATTCGTCGAATGCTCATTTGGGTGCGCCCTAACTCGATGGTCATGTTTAGCGGAACATCGAGCAACATATCCAATACTCGGTTTCCCGAAGAGTCAAACAGTCCCCCACCGCCGCTATAAGAGTTTTCAACAGGAACATCTGCAATCTCTATCGCTTGGGATGTCGATGCAGACTCTGCACTTACTGAAGCGCTCTCTTTTTCTTCTTCAGTGTCTTTCTTACCCTGTGTATGTTCAATAAATGCATTACAAAGGTCACTATCTGCCAACAGATAAACAATCGAATCTGAGAGTTCTTCTATTTTGAGAGAGATCTTTGCAACGACTCCCCCACGCACATCAAAGGGATATCCCCCCTCGACTTCTTCTAATTGCGTTTGACCAAAACTGAGAGTGGTTCTAAACTCTTCTGTCATTGCCGTATTCACAGAGCCCATAATCTGATTGACCAATTCGGCCAAGGCGTCTTTATGTTCTTCTTCAAAGGTCGCTGTGCCATCTCCCATCATCATCAGATCTGACAACGTCGCTGTAATTTCTTTAGAGATGATGTGATAGAGATTCCCCTTTAGATCGCCATCCACACTTACCTTTGCGTCTAAACTGCCTGAAATTTGTTCGCTGTCAATTGAATTCGCCTCAGCAACTTCAATGTTCATGATTTTAA
>JBNKYI010000063.1:0-10004 GCA_050300815.1 Fibrobacterales bacterium | reverse complement strand
CGTGTGGCAAATCCTTTCTCCGCGTCACCTCCGTCCAAAACAAGCGCGTAAGGGCTTCTCCTCCCTCTCCGGTGACCTTTGGTCCGAGCCGGCCGCCGGACCGTTGTCCCCTCCACTCTAGAATAGGGGTCGCCGCCGGTGCCATTGCCCGCAAGATTCTCAGAGAAATTTGTGGCACCGAGTTTCTCGCTTGGGTCGAACAAATCGGTTCGATCAAAGCAGACATCGACCAAGCAAAGGTCACCAGCGAACAGGTTGAAGCCCACCCTTCGCGTTGCCCCGAGCCCCATGCTGCAGAAAAAATGGCCGAAGAAATCGACTCTGCTCGCAAAGAGCAAGACTCTATAGGTGGGATTGTGCGCTTGCGCGTTACTCATGTGCCACCTGCCCTCGGCGAACCCATTTTCGATCGCGTCGAATCAAACCTCGCTCGCGCAATGTTGAGTATTCCCGCCACCAAAGGTTTCGAAATTGGCAGTGGATTTGAAGGCGTTACACTAAGGGGTTCTCAGCATAATGATCCCATTTATTTTGAAGACGGTATTTTTAAAACCCGCACAAACCGCGCAGGGGGTACTCTAGGGGGTATCACCTATGGCGCTGATATTCATTGTCGCATCGCTTTTAAACCGACGGCAACCATCAGCCAAGACCAAGAAACTACCGATAGAGAAGGTCGAGCCGCTGTACTCAAAGCCAAAGGAAGACACGACCCCTGTGTCGTGCCCCGCGCACCCATCATCGTCGAAGCCATGGCCGCCCTCACGCTACTCGATTTATTTTTGGAACAAAGGGGCAAAGCGAAATTATTTTAGATTCACAACGATTCTTTAGGTTCATATGCCCAATTCATCCCATTTATCCGATTCGCCTGATTCATCTGCCGCCCACTCTCTAATCTGCCCTCTATGCCATCATCAGACGGTGAAGCCCGTCGAGATTTTTGTTGAGCATTTCTACATCTGCGGCCATTGTCAGTCGACATTTTTGCCTGCAAATCAGCTTCTACAAGTTGACCGAAAAATTTTCATCGCCGCTAAAAAAGAATGGCGCACCGCTCTTAAATCCAGCAAAGACCCCGAAGCTCCTCAATATTGCCTCTTGCATTCTGACCAAGGTGTAGAGCGCGAAAAAATTCCCGGCCACAGTCACTTCACTCATATATCGACCTGTTGCCAGCTTCTTCATTTAACCCCTTCAGAGTGGTCAGAGGTTTTGGCAATCACTGAGAAAATGGGCGATGACTTTACCTCGAGTTATAAAGTTCACGCCCGCTGGAACCCCTTTCGCATTATTTTCGATGCTTTTAAAAACTCTTCCTCTAACGATGAAGGGCTCGAAACACTGCAATTTAAGCAAAAGATCGCCCCTTTATTGCAATGTGAGGAAGGCCCGTGACTTTAAATACCATTCCTCGCGCTGTTTTTTTTGATCTCGATGGCACTCTCTTCGTCGAAGAAGAGGTGTTGCCTGGTGCCGTAGAAATCGTCCATTGGATTCGCGAGAAAAATCTGCGTGTCTTCTTTGTCTCAAACAACTCTTCGCGCAGCACTTGTGAATATCTCGATCTGCTCACGCGTTTGGGATTTTCTCCTCAGCGATCTGAAATCCATTCGGCTCTAAATGCCAGCATTCATTACCTTAAAGAGCAGGGGCATCAAAAAATTTTTCCTCTCGCTTTGCCCGAAGTTGAAAAAGAACTGCTCACTGAAGGTTTTCTTTTTGACGAGCAAAATCCTTCGGCTGTCTTTTTAACCTACGATTTGAGTTTCACCTTTGCAAAATTCATCACCGCTCACCAGCTCTTGACCCGAGGCTCTGTTTTCGTTGCCTCACATCCCGATATTTTCTGCCCAGCACAACCTCATTATCTTCCCGATATTGGCTGTCTGTTATCTGCCTTTAATGCGGCGGGTTTTCAGCCCGAATCGGTTGTGGGTAAACCCAACCCACAGATGATCCTTCCTCTGCTTCACTCTCTTGAACTTCGCCCCGAAGAGTGTCTAATGATCGGAGACCGAATTCAGACAGACATGAAACTCGCCCGCAGCGCGGGAATGCAAAAGGCCCTTGTGTTAACAGGGGATTGCAATTTTAAGCAAGCTCGCAGCGCGGGAATTGCTCTTGATGAAATCTTTCAAGACCTGCCCGAACTCTTTCAAAAATTGAAAACCAGCTGGAATTTCTGATGTAAAAAGGGTAGAATCTCGAGATTCAAGGAGATTGGATGCCCTTACTCGAAATTCAAAATGTCATTCCGGGAATGATGACCGAAGACCCTGTGCGCAATGCAAAGGGTCAAATTTTAATTGCGAAGGGCTCTGTTCTCAGCGAAAGACATTTAAAAATTTTAAAAACTTGGGGCATTTCTTCTATACAAGTCATTGGAAGCGAATCAGAACATCCTCCCGAAGACTTAGACTACGAATCGGTTCGAGAGCATATCGAAAACCGATTCAAGCTAAATACCTCTTCTCACCCCTTTCTCGATAACTTAAAGGCCATTTTGATGCGACAATTACTCAACGAACAAAAGGGTCAGGCTTAGTGAATACCCATGCTGTGGACCAACTTTTCAACGAGAGTGATGATCTTCCTTCTCTTTCTCCTTTATTTAAAGAAATCGAAAAAGCCATTGCCGACCCTCACAGCAACGCCAAATCTATCGCCGATTTAATCGGCAAAGATCCCTCTATCTCTGCCAAAATTCTCAAGGTTGTCAACAGCCCTTCTTTTGGATTAAGAGAGCCCACTCATTCTATCTCAAGAGCTGTGGCTATTTTAGGCACTCTCGAAGTTTCTCGAATCGTAATGGGAATCAGTGTGATCAACGCTTTCGATCAAACCAAATACCCTCAGGTTGATTTCGGAAATTTCTGGTTGCACTCTATCGCTGTTTCGCTAGCCGCCAAGAGTATTTCTCAACTTGCACCTCGGGGTCTACTGAAAGATCCCGAACTCGTTTTCGTCGGCGGATTATTGCACGATATCGGAAAACTTGTGTTATGGACCAAGTTCCCTGAATACCACCAAAAGATTGTTGCCCGAGTCGCTAGTCACGGCATCTCTGTTCTTGAAGCTGAAAATCACTACCTCAACTGCGACCACCAAGCCATTGGGGCCCGCATCGCTTCTCATTGGCGAATGCCCGAGAGTTTGCAATTGCTCATTCGTTACCACGATGCCCCCCAAAATCTCGATTTGCAAGACC
The DNA here is from genome assembly GCA_050300815.1 of Fibrobacterales bacterium. GTDB lineage: Bacteria > Fibrobacterota > Fibrobacteria > Fibrobacterales > CAWVXU01 > JBNKYI01. The sequence goes on along the minus strand of JBNKYI010000063.1, from coordinate 6,793 downwards.
CTTGGTTTCCTCTAGTTAGCGTGATTCACCTCGCAGATTTGATTGTGAAGGCCATGGAAATCGGGTGGAGTGGTGATGATCTCGTTCCCAAGCTCTTCTTTCCTTCTATCGATATTTTAAATATCTCTCTTAATCAACTCGAAGAAATTACTCACCATCTAAATCGAGAAGCCTTTCAGCTAACTCGTCTTATTTTCAGCTAAGCTGAGGTTCTAATGTTTCAGATCAGCCCTCAAAAAAAAATAGACCTCTTTCAAAGTTTCATCTCGGGATTTCCTGAGAGTGGAAGTCTCGATGAAATTTTTGAGCACTTCTTTCAATTCATTGAATTATTCTATACCCCTCTATCAAAAGATCTTTGCACCGTCACTGCTCTTTTAAATAAAGACACTTTTGACTTTGAGGTGTTTCACCAATATCCTCAAAAGCTTGATGAAACTTTCTTAGAAAATCAGATCAATGAGATTATTGATAAAAACTTTTTGTCTGATTGTTTAAACGATGGTCGAGTCTTCCCTATCTCTGTAGAATCCCACGAAACCTATTTTTCTAAAATCATCATCCCTTTAGCCTCGTTGGGTGGACCCGTCGGTTATTTGCTTTTATTTACGGGCACCGAAAAAAGCCGAATTCCTCAAGACTATATCGACTTGTTAAAAATGTGTTCTTTTCAGTTGGGCACTTGGGTTAAAGGACTACAGCTCGAATCTATAAAAAATGAATTTGACAAGCGAATCAACAACGCTGTGCGACTAGAGACTCGACGCCTTGAAGAGCACAACCAAGAACTCGAAAAACTTCGAAAAAAAGCAGATAGTGATCGACAAAAAATAATTGACTCTAATCAAAGTAAATCAGACTTTCTCTCTTCGGTTTCTCATGAATTAAGAACCCCTCTTAGTAGCATATTGGGCTTCACCGACTTGTTAAGTTCTGAACATCTTTCAGACCAAGCGCGAGAATATCTTTACATCATTCAAAAATCTTCAGAAGGTTTGCTTACCGTCATCAATGATATTTTAGAATTCACTCAGGTTGAAAATCACTCTCTTAAACTCCAAGAAACACCCTTTGATTTAGTCAACGAAATCGAAAGCGTAATCAACTTACTCGATATCACCGCCAAAGATCGCGGACTCGAATTGACCTGTGAATTTTCGGGCATCCCCCACAATCAATGGTTAGTCGGAGATCCTTTTCGTCTGCGTCAAGTTTTGATTTCTCTCTTAAACAATGCCATTAATAATACCATAGAGGGCTTTGTTAAACTGTGGATCATCGGCAGTGAAAACACCGCTCAACAAACTCAACGCCTAAAATTTGTTGTTGAAGACAGCGGCCGAGGATATAACCCCATAGAGATTAAAAATCTTTTTAACTCATTTGCCTATGCCGACAAAGGGGGCGACGATTCTGCTAATCGCCTAGGCTTGGGGCTCGCCATTAGTCGAAAACTCGTCGAAAAAATGGGCGGTAATCTAAACGCCACTAGCACTGAAGGAAAGGGCAGCGAATTTTATTTCACCATTGATTTAGCACGCTCTCTTTCATCTCATCCTAAAGAAAAAGAACTGCAAGCTGAATATGAAAAACTGATTAAACGCATTAACAACTGCAAAGCCCTTATTGTCGAAGACAACCTTTTTAATCGCAAGTTGTTGAGAAAAATTCTGACGGGTTGGAATTTCGAAGTGATTGAAGCCGGTAATGGCAAAGAAGCCATTGAGTTGATGCATAGTGAACTCAATCCCGATATCGTATTGATGGATTTTCAGATGCCCATCATGGACGGCATCGAAGCCACCAACTACATCAGAATATGGGAAGCTAAAAACCAACGACAACGCGTTCCGATTGTGGCTTTAACGGCAAAAACACTGCGAGAAGAAAGAGATTATTTTTTGACTGCAGGCTTTGACGAATACCTCTTAAAGCCCTTTTCTAAAACAGATCTACTCAAAACCTTTTTGAGAATTTTCAAAAAGGTGGAATCTTAAATTTGGTGAAATCAATCGATTTGTTTCATCTTCATCCACTTTGCCTCGACCCGCCCTGAGAGCACTTTGGTCACTTTGAACTTGCCTTTGGGCAGCTGCACAGACTCTAATTGAACAGCCAAATCGTCTGCCGAGCCCGTAAAGGTTAAGTCCATCTCTAAAATTCCCTCACTAAAACTACGCTGATTCGCCTTCTCTCCTAAAGCTTCAATCTGAGAGCGAATCTTACCGAGATCCCCATAATTTTCAATACCGAGAATCGCGACCTGTAGCAACTTTCCGTTGTTGGCTTGTTTTTGCCAACTTTCTACCAGTTGATTAAAAAAACCTTTTTCATCTTCAAGTGTTTTCTTTAGCGCCTTAAGGCTCGCTTTTTCAGCGGCAACTTGTGGGTTGGGATGTACCATAGAGGCTTCTTCATTCCCTACGGCGAGAATAGAGCGACTGGCCACTTCAAACGCTTTTAAACTGATGCGCGAAGCCGACGATTTCATTCCCGTGTTTTCAAAATAAGAGTTGCCTGACAAATCCGTTTCTTCGCTCTCTGCACTTCCGGTAATCAATACATCTGCGTTTAAGTGAGCCCCCAATTTGGCAAGTGCCTCAGGGTCTCCTCCCAACGCCTGTTGCCCTTCTTTGCTCTCAGCAAATCGAAGAACTTGATTGGGGTCTACCACTTCAAAAGACCTAGAGCGAAAAAAGCGAATCAATTCGGTCTCAAACCCCGAGCTCTTTCTCTGCTTGCCTCCATAACTATCTGTCACTAAAATCGCCACTCGAGGGTTTTGCAACGTCTCGTTCAAAATTTTTAACCGCGAAAGATCTGCGCGAATGGCCGATTTCGAAACCTCAGCCTGAATCGTGACTTTGTATGCTCCATCTTCACCCTTCACACTTTCAAGCACCTTATACTTTTTGATATTTCCCAAAGTTTCTGTAATGATCAGATCTTTTTTAACCATAAAGTTTTCGACTTCGGTTTGCGAAAGTAAAGATTGACCAATCCCATTGGCCAATGCATCTTGTTTGGCCTTAGTCAAAGCCTCGTTTTCTGTGAGGCCATATCCCGTACCTTGCACCGCAAGGTCTTGCGCCCAGAGGGGCAAAGTCATACACAATATCCAGAATAATTTTTTCACATTCTACCCCTAATCCATAATGATAACGATGCGACATTGACTCAACAAAGGGGTTCCTCGCGTAGCATCAGAAAACACCTTTGCCTCTTCTTCATCAAGAATCAAATCTCCTTTGGCATTTTTGACGCCACTGGCCTTAACTCTTAAGGGATTTGCACCTAAGCGCATTTTATTTTCTGTCGCTTCTTCTGGCGTTTCGGCATAAGCGGCCACTCCCCATTCTGTTGCTGAAGAGCGCTTGATATGAGCGTGCCCAAAAAGTTCTTTATTCTTTGTATCAAAAATTTTGGGCGATAAAGAGGGAATAAAACCCAATCCCCGTGCATCAATGATGAGCCCCGTATACTCTCCTGTTTTATCGCCAGGTGAAAGAGCCGCCGGTGCCTCTGCTATGGTTTTAGGAAGCAAACCCTCTAAGAGCTCAGCATCAATAGGAATGGTAACGGTGATTTCAATGGTTTTGTCGCTCATGTATTTGGGATCAGACTCTTTGAACTTGCGCAAATAACCTTGCACTGATGTGCGAATTACATCTGAACTGAGCATTAAGTCTTCGACGGTTGTCTCTGAACTCAGCTGGATGCCCTTGAGTATCTCAAGGGCATTTCTCATGGCCACCTTGCGAGCCGCCTGAATCGCCATCGGGCGAGCTGCAGTTGGGGGCATTTTAGGATCTGGCGCACCAATTCCCACCGCTGTAACCGTTAATTCTCCCCAATCAATAAATCCTAGACTGCCAAATTCTTGAACTTGTGCGAATGAATTTGAAGTCACAAAGTACAAGCCAAAAAGCATTGTGATAAGTCTAAATCCGAGCATCTTCAAGCCCTCTAAAAGTTCGATGTATTGAAAGATAGCACAACATTTATCAATCAGACTCTGCGCCCTTTATCGCTCTTTGATCTTGTGAATTTTTTCACAAAGTGCCACAAAGTACTCTTTGTTATATTTCGCGGTTCAACACTTAAAGGTATTCTTGATATCTCAACTCGCCATGATCTTTTTTTCTCTTTTTCTCACTGCAGGCTCACTCATCTATTTAGGAGTGATTGTCTTTTTTTTGCGGGGAATATTTATTCTGCGAAAAAAAACGCTGCCGCCTTTTAGGCACGACCTTCATGTATCGATTATCGTTCCGGCTCACAACGAAGAAGCGGGACTCGCCCACACCTTACAATCTCTGCTTACTCAAGATTACCAAGGTGTTTACGAGATCATTTGCATTAACGATCGCAGCTCAGATCGCACAGCCGACATTCTCAACGAATACGCCAGCAAAGATTCTCGCATTGTGGCCTTGCACATCGACTCTTCTGAAGGGGCGGTCACCGCCAATAAAAAGCGGGCCATGCAGCGGGGAATCGCCTTGGCCAAATACGAAATTTTGATGAGCATTGACGGAGACTGTCGCCCCCCCCAAGGTTGGATTTCAAGTATGGTTCGTCATTTCAACGACACCGTTGATATTGTGCAGGGGCCTAAACGCATTCTCAGCGGTTCTCTTTGGGTTCAGCGTTTTCAGCAACTAGAAACTTTGGGATTCACTCTTATTGAGGGATCTTTTTTTGCGCAAAACCTTCCTCTATTAGCCAGTGCTCCTTCTTTAGCTTATCGCAAATCCCTTTTTATTGAGAGTGGAGGATTTGAAGGCATGATGGAGCTCGAATCGGGGGACGATGACATGTTGGTTCAACGCATGTCTCAACAGGCGCGAGGGGTAACTTATAATCCCGATCCCGATGCTCAAGTCGGCACGGAGTCTGTCACCAGCTGGAAGAAGCTCTTTTCGCAACACGCTCGCTGGGCGTCAAACTCAACGGAATACGAAAACAAAGGCTATGTCTTCTTTCTCTTTGCCATGTACAGCTACATCTGCTGGCTCGGTCTAGGTTGGATCCCCGCTCTGTTCGGCCTCCTTCCTTGGAGCTATTGGGTTATTCCCTTTGGAATTAAAGGAGTGCTTGATTTTATACTCGCCTCTTCAGGCGCAGGAATCCTTAACAGCCGCGAATTGCTTAAGTTTTACCCCATTGTTCTGCTGGCTCAAATCCCTCTTATCATGTACGCCGTTCCCGCGGGCCGCCTTCGCCTTTATCGCTGGAAGTAGGAGCGTCTTGCCTTATATCGAATCGATCAACACTCTTATAAAAATTTGCTGGTAATCGAGATCTTAGAGTTATATATTCGTTTCGAGTTTCCTCATTTATCAAAACGATAGGATCGGCGATGAACAAGAAAAAAATACTGTTGGCTCTTAATGGAATTGAACAAGAAGTTCCCGTAATTCAAACCGCTTTAAAATATGTCGAAATCTTAAACGCCAATCTCACTGTTTTACACGTCAACGACCCCGATGCCGGCAAAGTTCATATGATGATGGATCACTTGCAAAAGGTAACCCGCCCCGAACTTGAAAAATTCATGGAAAATACAGCCTCTAAAGAACAGATGGCGCGCGTGAAATTTAAGGTTATCTGCTCAGAAAATCCCGTTAAAGGAATTTCTGAAGCCACCACAGATTATGATCTTTTAGTGATGGGGCATCATCGAAAAAACACCTTTATGGCCGCTATTACCGACGGAACTGACGAACGCGTGAGTGATCATAGCGCTTGCCCTGTATTGCTGGTTCCCTACGACAAGTAAATTCGATTCTATTCGAAAGCATCTCATAGACCCCAAAATTTGATTTATCCATTTTTAGACAACTGTTGAGTTGGGCTAAAGAACATCTAACTCAACCGAAAAGCTGCGTAGCAGTTTATGCTCGGGTGAAACCTGTGTTATGCCAGTTCATACTCGAAGTCATAGTAATGTTGCCCATCTTTAATGCTTATAGCCATAGCGCCAGTCAAACCCGATAGCTCACCAGCGCCCGAGTCAGGAACAACTTCAAGAACCAGATGATCCTTGCCCTTATTCATAGTGCCAAAATGCTGAAGCACAAAACTGCCTTTCTTGCCTGATAAGCTGCCAATGACTTGCTCAATTGCAACATAGCCAGCAGAGCCTTTGGTCGGTGTCATTGCACTTAACATTTCACCCCTACTTGATGCTTCAAGTTCACCATGAAATGCTTTTTCTATAGACATTCGTCCGAGACTTATTCCATCTTCTCCTTTGACATAAAAGTCCATAGGATTAAGCGAAACATCAAACACACCTGAAATTTTCATTCTTCCTCCGATTCATTGACATAACGCTGCCCATCAGCGGCGGCCGTGGCCGCAAAAACTGCGGGTGCGATGTAAAGTGGTCGTAAACTTGAGACAGTTCAATAGTGAATTTAAGTTAACTTGCGGCTGCTAAATCCTTGTTAATATTTTCAAAATAAAATTCATCAGGTGTCTTGTCATTCAGTTTTGAATGTGGACGATTTGAGTTGTAGAACTCTATATATTTTCTGATTTCTTTTTTGGCTTCTTTTAAAGTTTCATAACGCTTTGGGTATACCTCCTCATATTTAATTGTGCGCCAAAATCTTTCGACCATTACATTATCCATCCAACGACCTTTCCCATCCATACTGATTTTTATTTGAGCCTCCGTCAGCGTCGAAATAAACTTTTCAGAAGTATATTGACTTCCTTGATCCGTATTAAAAATTTCGGGTTTCGGAAATTTTGTTAACGCACGTTTGAGAGGGTCTACACACAA
>JBNKYI010000062.1:0-10058 GCA_050300815.1 Fibrobacterales bacterium | reverse complement strand
TCTACGCGATCATTCCGATTTGCAACCGCTTTAAAAGGAAGCTTCTCAAGAACGCGAGCAAGGGTAATTAAAATCACCCTAGGCTCGTTTGTCCCACTCACCTGTTGGATAAATTCCGTAAAATCTTCTTCCCAGGTTAAACTCAATCCTTTGTATTCATAGGGTTTTAGATCGTGTTCAGGAAAACAAAGCACCCGCTCTTCGTCAATCAATTCAACCAAGTCTTGATGCAGTGCTTCTAAAAATCGACCATCGGGAAGAATCCAAAGTAAAGTCTGAGAGCTTTTGAGCCAAGAACTCGCGACATACCAAGCCTTTGTACTCTGAGGTAAAGATGGTAACAAAGCCACCCTTTGAGGTGCCTTTTCAAAGGCCAAAGCCCCCCACTGAGCGGGAGTCCAACCGGCGACAAGTTGAGCGATATTTTTAGACATTATTTATACTTCTGCGCAAGCAGGAAAAATAAAAAAGCCAGATAGAAATCTATCCGGCTTTAGTGATCCAGGAAGGACTTGAACCTTCGACCCACGCATTAAAAGTGCGTTGCTCTACCAACTGAGCTACTAGATCATACCTTTCAAGCATCATTCTCCTCGAAAGGTGTGCCAAATATAAAAACGATAAAAACAACGTCAATTATTTTTTCCCATTTTTTTTATTTTCTTGTTGTGAAAATTTTAATCCTTACACTGGCTTTATCAGCAAGCGCTTTTTCCGGATTTTTTGGCGACCCCGGCGAAGAATCATTCTCGTTTACCCGCCAATTTGAATCTGCCCACACCCTTGCTCGATCGCAAGCCAACACTGCCGGAGAAGCTGGATTACATTCTGTGCGTAGAAATCCAGCATTACTCGCCCTAAGCTCCCATCGCAATTATTACATCAACTACGGAACAGAGTCTCAAGGCTTTACCAACGCCAGCGCGGGATTTAGTCAACCCTTGTGGGGAGCCCAAATGGCCGTGCTGTTGCACGTGCGCACGCTCACTGAAACGATTAAAGAAATTGATGAGCAGGCACAATATACAGGTGCCACACATCGACCTTGGGCCGAAATCACCCAATGGGTTAGCTCATACTCTCCTTATCCCGGTTTGCGCATTGCTCACAGCTTACAACTAATGTTTTCAAGACTCACTCAAGACGCAGAAGACCCAACAGCTTGGGGAGCCGCCACAGATTTCGGAGTTTATTACCAAAAAGACCCTCGTTCGATGGCGTGGGGTTTTTCGATCAATCAATTGGGAAAACAATTTGGTGGATACCTTGATGAAAGTGAGACTTCTTGGCTAAATACCGAATTCAATGCAGGTATTCGCTACCGTTTGCCAAGCCTTCCCCGACTCACGCTACAGCAAAGCCTTCAATTTCCCGCCTATGGACAAACTCGATTTAACAATTCGTTGGAATATTTGTTTCACCGCTCTTTTACACTCATAGCCAGCTTTTCACCTGCCATCGACAATATCAAATCTTGGCTAGGAAAATCAGCAAACGACGATATTGAAGAGATCGCGTGGCCATTTTCAGGGGGTATTCAAGTGGGATGGGATTTTTGGCAAATCAGTTACAGCGTGACTCCCGATCCCATTCTCAATTGGCATCACCAGCTCAGTTTAACATTAGGTTTTATGTAGGGCATCTCTAAAAATGATTTTATCCTTCAAAAATCATTCACTTCTAAGAAAATCCACAAATTGATCTAGCGTATTGAAAAGAGGAAATTCGCTTTGACGAAGATCATCAGGTGCTTTTCCGGTAAGAATACCCGCTGAGCGAACTCCCGCCGCTTTGCCTGCCCGTAAGTCTCGCAAAGAGTCTCCAACCATCCAGCAATCTTTTTCTTCGGCTGCGTATTTTTCAAGGGCAAGATTTAACAAACGAGCCGAGGGCTTGCGACACAGACATCGACCTGTATAGTCTGGATGATGTGGACAATACCAATATCCCAGAATATCCACCCCAGCATGCTTCAAACTCTGGTGCATCCATCGTTCGAGATAAAGTAAGTCAAGCCATTTGTATTTTTGACGGGCAATTCCCGATTGATTTGATACGATCACCAAGTCATATCCCAATGAGGTCAAAGAACGCATACTTTCGATAACCCCCGGAATCCATTCGAATTCATTCGGCGAAGAGACATATCCAAAATCTCTGTTGAGCGTGCCATCTCGATCTAAAAATATAATGGGTTTCATGGGCGATAAATCTCTGTAACAATGGAGATCATTATAGCCAATTTTTATCGAATTTGCCGAATTTCTCGCACAAATTCTCCGGCATCCTTGAACTGGCGATAAACCGAAGCAAAGCGAACATAAGCGACAGAATCTAGTCCATATAAGTTTTCCATGACAATCTCGCCAATTTTCTCATAGGATATTTCTCGGGCGTACTCGTCCATAAGCTTCACCTCAATATCCTGCACCATCTTTTCAATCGTCTCTATCGAAATGGGGCGCTTTTTGCAAGCTGTTAAGATTCCCGACAATAACTTCTCGCGTTTAAAAGGCTCACGAGAGCCATCTCTTTTGATGACCACTAATGGCACCATTTCGACATACTCATAGGTCGTGAAGCGACGACTACAGTGCGTACATTCTCGACGTCGTCGAATGTTATCTCCCGAAGAACGTGAGTCGATGACTTTGTCACCTTCATTTTTACAGTAAGGGCACTTCACTTCTCAAATCTAGTTAATGTGCAACCCACCGCAACATATGAGGCTTCAATTTTTAGACGAACGCAAGATGTGGTAAGTAGCGGTGCATTTTATTCGTGAGTGTTTGAGAACTGGCCTAATTGATTGGTGCTAAAAATAGCGACGACCAAGGGTATCACGGTATTCTGACCTGCAAGCGAAGTGTGATACTTCCTTTTTGTGTAAAAAGGGCGAATTTATCAATCAAAGTTGGAAAATCAACTCCAATCAATTAGGCCAGTTTATAAAAAAAAGGATCCACCGGCCTAGCCGGTGGTTTTTCATTTGCGGGCAAAGCCCTAGAATACTAGCCACGTGTCACGTCACGTAATACGATCTGGCATTTGCGAAGGGTCCTTACTTGCGGCCTGTGAACAGGCTACATTTTACCCATCATTGTTAATTGTTCTCCAGCCTTATCTTCATCCAACTGGCGTTTTATATAACTCTGTATTTTTTGTGCATTTTTGCCTGCGGTATCTACATAATATCCACGACACCAAAACTCTCTGTTTCGATATTTGAATTTTAGATCAGGGAATGTTTCATACAACATCAAGCTACTTTTTCCTTTTAGAAATCCCATGAAACCTGATATAGACTGTTTAGGGGGAATTGAAACTAGCATGTGAACATGATCAGGGCATATTTCAGCTTCGATAATTTCAATCTTTTTCCAATCACATAGCATGCGAAGAATTTTACCAATCTCACGCCTTTTTTCACCGAAGAATACTCTTCTTCTATATTTGGGGGCAAAGACTATATGATATTTGCAATTCCAGCTCGTATGAGCTAGGGTTTTAGATTTTTCAAACATTGGGTTCTTCCTTTATGTTAATGCAGTTGCCAGACCGCACAACAAATATAGGGGAAGAACCTCTTTTCATCATCGCCAGAAGGCAATAAGAGTTATTGACGCTCAAGTTTCAAGGTGTAATTCGTAATATCACAAACTTCAGTTGGGCCGTAATATTGAATAGGACCAGGATACAAATACGCTTCTTCGATCGCCCACTTTTCACGGTTAGCGGCAAAGAATTTAAAAGGAGCCGCATCAAGTTCGACGAGTGCCTTTTGAATCACAGGTTTATCTTCACCATGGCGACGTTCCATGTTCATCATCATCGTTGTAGGAACCCCACCGGCTTTCCAGGCCTCAATACCCTTCGTCAAATCGGCCACAGATGACATATAACCTGTCAAACCCTCACGAGCGAGAATTGCCGCAGCAAAGCCTAAACCGTAGCAATAGTCTGCATCAAAATTAGAGGGCATTGCACAGCGACCTTCATATCCAAAAAAGTGGTTCAATGCTTTAAACTTGGCTTTACTTCCACGCGTTTTCAACTCTTTGCCAACCATCTCGATCAGCAATTTTTCAGTTTCGATAAGTGAAACCTGAACATTACCGTGGGGATCACGATCAAGTAGTAATTGAGCTTGAATACCCGCGGGTAATGATTTCAACACAGCGGCCGATTCGGCAGAAATCAAAGTGCAAACTTTAACCACTTTGTCAGCCATTTCAGCAATCTCATTGAGTTCTGTTTCGTGATGAGCCATACTGTCGTTAAGTTCAGCAATCAACGCTTTGATCTCAGGGATAAATTCAACCAAACCTTCGGGAATCAAAGCGATACCAAAGTTTTTGCCTTTAACGGCCCGAGCTTCGACGACGTCAGCCATTTCGCCAACCACCTGACCCAATGTCATTTTTTTAGCAGCCACTTCTTCTGAAATCAAACAGATATTGGGCTGAGTTTGTAACGCGGCTTCAAGACCAATGTGAGACGCTGAGCGCCCCATTAACTTGATAAAGTGCCAGTATTTTTTAGCAGAGTTGGCATCACGGCTAATGTTACCAATCAACTCAGAATAAGTTTTAACCGCTGTATCAAAACCAAAAGAAGTCTCGATGTATTCATTTTTTAAATCACCATCAATGGTCTTAGGGCAGCCCACAACCGAACAAGGGGTGTTTTTTGCTTTAAAATATTCTGCGAGCACTGCGGCATTTGTGTTTGAGTCATCACCGCCAATAATTACCACAACATTGACACTGTTTGCTTTAACCACTTCAACACACTTATCAAACTGAGCTTCTGTCTCGAGTTTAGTGCGCCCTGAACCTATAATATCAAAGCCACCGGTATTGCGATAAGCATTCATCAACTCATCATCAATCTCAATGAATTTCCCTTCTTCGAGACCCGAAGGGCCACCGAGAAAACCGAGTAAGCGACTATTGGGATTAATAGATTTAATGCCGTCAAAAATACCTGCGATCACATTATGACCTCCAGGAGCCTGTCCGCCTGACAAAACTACACCTGCGGTGATAGGAGCCGACTTATCGCTTTTGCCTTCGACAAAACGCGCCACAGGAGCACCATAAGTGTTGGGAAATAAGGCGGCTATTTTTTCTTGATCGCTCACCGATTGAGTTTTATCGCCAAACTCAACAACGACATTGGCAGCCCCACTGCGCAACACAGGGGGAAGTTTAGGCTGATAAGCCAAACGAGCTTTAGAAAGGACAGAAAGATTTTGAGACATAAAAACCCTCATTTAACGAGTTAAATTCGAGCCCAAAGATAGCTAAGAATCCTTTCTTTTTAGCCTATTCCCCGATTTGTTTGCAATTCTGACATGATTTTCGATGTATTTTTAGCCCCACCGGAGGCACTATGAAAACACTTATTACTCTACTCGCTCTTTCACTCGGCATTTTATTTGCAAACCCTTCAGCTCGATTAGAGCTTTCGCCTACTCAGCTTGATTTTGGCACTCTTTCACAAGGTCAAACCAAAAATTTTACCTTCGAATTGAAAAACATCAGCAAAGACACTCTTCGCCTAGAAGCGCCCTTTGCTCAGGGCATCGGCCCGCAAAACATCAAGTCTCCTCAAGTCATCGCCCCAGGTCAAACGGCTCCATGGTCGTTTGAATATCACTCGGCCTATCTCAATGGATTAATCAAAGAAAATATCACTTTTGTAGTAGCCGACGATGAATACTACTCTCTTGAAATCAGCGGTAAAGTCGAGAGTCCTATAACGATATCACCCGCCACCATTGATCTCGGTTACTTGCAAAAAAAAGTCATTGTCAAAAACTTTTACCTTTTTGCTAGTCAAAAAAAATTGAATCAAATCGAATTAAAGAAAAGCATTAACGGAATAAAAATTACCAGCACTCCAGTCAAACTCACTAAAAACCAAGGCGAGCTCAGCGAATCTGAAGATGGAAAACCCGGTCTCAAGATTGAGCTGACCTTCGACCCGATGCAAGTTTTAAAAGATCCAAAATGGGCCCACCGCAACTCTGTTAATTTATTGGTTGAGTTTTATAGCAAAGATTTTCCAGAGGCAACTCCAGAAATACAATTGGTTGGATACCGTCAAGATCAATAGAAAATCGTTTATTCCACCTGAGCGTGAATGGTCGCCACTTGGTTGCGACCATTATTTTTAGCAATGTAAAGCGAGCGGTCGAGGTTTTCAACAAAATCCTTGCCTTCACCCACACTGTCTTTAGGGCGATTGGCAACGCCGATACTCACCGTGTATTTAAAATCGCCATTCGTCGAACCCTCGGGAAGAGGGTCTTCTTCGATACGCTGGCGAATGCGCTCTGCTAAAGTTAAACCATCTTCGAGTCGTGTATTAGGAAGAACAATAAGAAACTCTTCTCCGCCCCAACGAATAATCGAATCGTATTTGCGAACCGATTGTTGCAAGATAATGGCCGTATGATGTAATACGCTATCGCCAAAATTATGCCCATAAGTGTCGTTAATTCGTTTAAAGTAATCAATATCAAGCATGAGCAAAGTTAAATCCTGAATCCCCCGCTCTACTTTTTCGAGTTCGCGTTTGAGCAACTCATAACCATAGCGACGATTATAGAGACGGGTCAACGAGTCTCGTTGTGATTCCCATAACAATTTGCGGTTGAGTTCTAATAGCTCATTTTTCAATCGAATTTCGCGATGCCCCACCTTGATACGGGATATGATCTCAACCATATCTGCTTCGCGAGAAATAAAATCGTCTGCGCCACGACCTAAAGCCGTTTCTAGGCTATTCAGATCTACTTTTTCAGAAAGCACAACTAAATAAAGTGAAGATTGATTTTTAACCTTTTCTTGCCAAACAATGTCGCAAATGTCTAAGCCGTTAGGACGGGGCATTTCAAGATCGGCGACGATCACGACAGAATCTTCTTGAGCGATCGAATCCAAGGCCGTTTGAGAATTCTGGTGGTACTCGGCTGTCCAATCCATTTCAAGACCATCAAACTGCTGTTTGAAAGACTCAAGCCTTTCGAAATCGGGATCAATAAATAAAATTCTGAATTTTTGTGTCGTCAAAGGAACCTTCCTCATTTCACTTGAAATTTATGAAAATTTACTCTTGATTTCAGAAATTTTTTCGCTGATAAGTCCAAGTGTTACCGAAGCCACTAATGAAATGAAGGGGTTCCAGGGCCATGAAACTTGATAGATAGGGCTCCACCCATCAGGTGCAAAGGGCGGTCGCGTGAAAAACACCAAGGTCAGCATTCCTCCCAATGTCGCCACCCAAAGCGAAAATGATCGCGTTTGCGGTCTAAAAAAGGCAAATAAAAACAGCGAAAGCAAAGGCCCCGTAAACAGAGAGGTAAAGTATAGAGCTTTGGCCAACAGGCTGGTTCCCTCCATCATCGCACTCAAAAGCGCCGTGAAGGTTCCCAACAACCCCCACAATAAAATCCATACTTTCAAACGCCCAAGAGTCGCCTCTTTTTTGCCCCCCAATAAATCCACCACCGTGGTGTTGCTCAAGGCGGTAATTCCCGAATCTAGTGAAGACATCGCAGCAGCATAAATCGCAGCAACCAATAAACCTTTAACTCCTGCGGGCATTTGATGAAGAATAAAGTAAGGAAAAACACCATCACCCGAGACCCCTTCAGGTAAAAGATCGGGATGAACTTGATAAAAAGCAAAAAGGCCAGCCCCAATTGCAAAAAATAAAAAGCTGATCAATACCCCCGAGACCGCACTCAGCCAAGAAGAATAGTCAGCCTCTTTATTTGTCGATGTGCTGAAATAACGCTGAATAAACTGCTGATCACACCCGCGAATCGCCACCTCAAAAACCGTGTAAATAATGCCCGCGCTCAAAAGACTACGCGCCTCAGCGGGATCGAGTGACCATGCAAACATTTGAGTGTGCCCTGCATCAGCGGCAATCTGCCAAAAATTTTCAACTTGAAAGAAAATCCACCCTAAAATGAAAAGCGCTCCCCCCACGAGAATAAAAAACTGCAACACATCCGTCCAAATCACCGCCCGTATTCCCCCCGCCCAAGTGTAAGCGATCGCTAAAACTGCGGTAAAAAGAATTGCCGCCCAAATAGGGACATCCATCATTTTAGACAAAATCAATGAAGGACCATATAAGAGAATTCCCGTGCGCAACCAAAGGTGAAGAATATAGAGGATTGCTGCCAATACCCGAATAGAGCGAGAAAAACGACGTTCAAGGAGTTCATATCCCGAAAGTAAATTCATTCCTCTTAACCGGGGAATGAAGACCTTACTAATCACTAAAATCCCCAAAAACACTCCAACATGAGTCATCATATAGGTCATGTTGTTGAGATAAGAGTCTGCGGGATTTGCCAAAAAAGCGGTTGCACTGACTGAGGTCGCAATGAGACTTATACCGACGGCGTACCAAGGAATTCGACCGCCGCCGTGTAAAAAGTCGCTTACCGAGTGATTTGATCGAGCGAACCACATCCCCATCCCTCCCGTAAGGGCGAGATAAATGGCAAGTACTACCCAGTCAATTAAACCAAACAAGACTTACACCGATGCTTTATAGTTAGGCGCCTCTTTAGTAATAACCACATCGTGAGGATGATTCTCACGCAAACTCGAAGCTGTAATCTGCACAAATTCAGCCGTATCTTGCAATTCTTGAATGCTATGGGCTCCGCAATATCCCATTCCCGAACGCAAGCCTCCAACCAATTGATAAACCGTTTCTGAAAGTTTGCCTTTATAAGGCACTCGACCTTCAATTCCTTCGGGAACAAACTTACGTTCGTCTTTCACTGCGCCTTGAAAATAACGATCTGAAGACCCTTGGTTCATCGCCCCCAAGCTTCCCATTCCTCGGTAACTCTTAAACGTGCGCCCTTCGGCAAGGATGATTTCTCCAGGACTTTCATCAGTTCCTGCAAACATCGATCCCATCATCACCGCAGTAGCCCCACCAGCCAAGGCTTTGACCAAATCGCCTGAATACTTGATTCCTCCGTCTCCGATGATTGTCACCCCAGCCTCGCGAGCCGCCTCGGCACAATCCATAATCGCAGTCATCTGAGGAACTCCCACGCCAGCAATCACCCGAGTTGTGCAGATCGAACCCGGACCAATCCCCACTTTCACAACATCTGCACCCGCTGCCGCCAAATCTTTCACCGCTTGAGCAGAAGCGACATTCCCTCCCACCAAACCAATTTGGGGATATTTTTGTCTGATTTTTTTCACTGTGTCTAAGACATTAATATGATGGCCATGAGCGGTGTCTACCACAAGAAGATCCACTCCCGCTTTAACAAGCAACTCAGCGCGCACAAGAGCCTCGTCATTCGCTCCCACAGCGGCACCCACCACTAATTGCCCTTTGTGATCGAGACAGGCATCGGGATTGTTTTCTCGTTTAAGAATATCCGTTAGCGTAATTAACCCCGCAAGCTCCCCGCTTTGATTCACCAACGGAAGCTTTTCTATTTTGTATTTGCGAAGCAGATTTTTGGCTTCTACAAGGTCGGTGTTTTCGCTTGCCGTTATCAATTCTGTTGTCATCAGGTCTCTGACCTTAAGATCATCTCCCGCATCATAACCCAAAAGATCTCGATTCGTGAGAATTCCCACCAACTTTTTGCCTTCTACAATAGGAAAACCAGATATTTTGTGCGTTTGCATGATGTGCAAGGCATCGAGAATGCTTTGCCCCGGCCCCAAAGTGATCGGTTCGGTAACTACACCACTTTCCCACTTCTTTACTTTACGCACTTCATCGGCCTGAGCTTCGGGAGTCATATTTTTATGAATGATGCCAATTCCGCCCAAAGAAGCAATGGCAATCGCTAACTTGCTTTCAGTCACCGTATCCATCGCCGCTGAAAGAAGGGGAATATTCAACGTAATTCGGGGAGTCAACGGAACGCTGAGGTCTGCATCTTTAGGCAACAGCTTTGAGTGCTGAGGCACCAAAAGAACATCGTCAAAAGTTAAGGCGGGTCTCAATGTTTTCATGCTTCACTCCGGGTTAAGGGTTTGCTTTCTCTCATT
>JBNKYI010000061.1:0-10080 GCA_050300815.1 Fibrobacterales bacterium | reverse complement strand
CAGCGTTACCATCTGTTTCTGGCATGAGCGCCTCGGTAAAGCGATCTTGCTCTTTCGATTTTGCCTTTTGAGCTTTGATTTCATCTTTAGCCATAAGCCTTTACTCCGCATTCTTTTGGATCACAGCGAATCCGACGTTTCCGTAACCAGAAAAACCGCACGTCGCCATCACCTTGTACATGATGTCATAGGGAATATTCTTGTCGAGCTGAACAATGACTTTGCCAGATTCTTCTGCCTGATCAGTTCCTTTAGCCAAGAGCGCCTTCTTTTCTGCTTCGCGTTTCTCTTTCATGAGGTCGAGCATAGGAGCGACCAAAAGAGAATCTTGCGCAGCCACATCAGGGGTATTTGCCACCGTTGTGCCATCCACAAGTACGTGATCGTTATCGACGATCACAGTCAAGGCTATCTCCTTAACCATTTTTCGCGATACAGAATTGGGCAGACGCAAGTTATCTGCTTGTGTCAGAAGGTTACCTTCGGCATCAAAACTTTTCAGAAGGAACACGAGAACGATAGTCATCATGTCCATCATAGAGGTAATGTTCAGGCTGTCGTTTTTCTTTTTGTGCTGTACACGAGAACTCGCCACAATTAACCTCCAAGTTTCGCAAGTTGAATGTTATAGAAGCCAGATTCACGCGCGACATCCATCACTTGAATCACCTTGTCAAAGACGACTTTGTCATCGGCGAGAATGATGATGTTATCCGCATCAGGCATATCGACAAATTTATTGTGGATATCAATCAACACCAATGCGAGTTCGTCGTAAGCCGAACGAAAGTCAACGCGAGCGTCATTGAATTTCGTCGGATCAACTCGAATGGTATTCTCTTGGTCGAGGGTACGGTAAACACCCCCCACTTTCAATTGAGATTTATCCGTTAAGAATTGTCCGTTTGCGTCGAAATAAGCTGAGTCGTTCGCATTATACACTGCTTTTTGCAGAGTACCAGGATCATCTTCAGTTGCTCGCGCAACTGAAAACATGTTAATGACTTCTCGATCATAAATTGTCGCCGCTTGCCCATTTTCACACTTTACTTGATCGTAAGGAGTAACCGCAGGGTCGATACGGTGATTTTCCAAATCGCTTTTGCAACGGTAATCAATCATCTCTTTCGCAAACACCTTGGGCAACGAACCACCGCGAGCCCAGATTTCAAGATAACTATCCGTGATCGCAACCGTCAAAGCCAAAGTCTGATCGTCAGGCGGTTCAGACATTTGCGCATCAGGGGGAACCTCAGACTGTTCTGGCATGTTTACTTCCACTACAGCGAGCTTTTGAAACACCGCCATTGAAAGCAAAAAGGGAATCAGAATAGAAAAGAGGTTCATGATGGGGAGTAGATCAAGATCTTCATCCCCACCTTGGGGTTTTTTAATTTTTTTAGCCATAGGTTAGTCCTCCTTAGTATGGGCTGGACTACATCAAGTTCATTACTTTAAGAGACTTTTCTTCCATTTCTTCAATCAAGCGCTCGGCTTGCATTGTGAAATAACCGTTCACAGCCATCAAGGGAATCGCAACAACGAGACCGGCAAATGTTGTACCCATCGCAACCGCAATACCGTCGGCAAGAGCCTGTGGACGTTGAGCTGCAGGCAAGTTAGCCACCGCGTCAAACGAAAAGATCAGACCAAAGATGGTTCCGAGAAGACCTGTCAAGGTTGCCAAGTTCGCCATGGTCACCAAAATACCGAGGTAGCGAGTCACACGGGGAGCTTCGGTAAGAAAGACTTCATCAAGAGCTTTTGTCATTCCACTTTCACCTTTATCGCGGTTAGAAAGTACGGCATAAAGACATTTAGCAAGAGGGGTTTTTCCTTCTTTGGCCAATGCAGTGGCTTCAGCAACTTTTTCTGCTTTAAGCAAAGAAGCGATATCTGCCATGAATTTTTTACGGCCTGAAGCTGATTTGAGAACAATGTACAAGAAGCGCTCGATAACGAGACCAAAAGAAAGACCGCCAGCAATTGCGATAACCCACATAAATTGCCAACCGGTAGCATCCATGCTAAAACCTTGTAATACCTTATCCATTTTTTTCTCCTTTTGTCTTGTTTTACGCCTTAGAGGGCGGTGAATTTGGTTAGTGAAAAATTCCAGTGTAACATATATCCGTTTCGGGTAATTCGATCAGGTAATGTTGTAAAATTATATTTACAGACCCCTTCTCAATCTCTGAGTATTCTTCACAGCTCTCTACAATTTAAGCAACAAAAAAACTCCCGCATGGGGAGTTTACAATCCTTTTGCAATTGCAATTTCTTTTTTACAATACGGGGCGAATTTCATCTCTCAATTTCAAAAGTTCACTCCAAACATCATCGGGAATAACCGCTCCCATTACTTTCACCACTTCGCCTGCCACTGCATTTCCTAAGCGAGCAGCTTGTTCAATAGACCAGCCTTCGGTGTAGCCATAAAGAAAACCCGCAGCCCACAAATCTCCGGCACCCGTAGTATCCACTGCCTTAACTTCGGTTGTGGGCACTTCTATATCCCCATCAAGAGTTCGAATAATCACTCCTTTGGCACCCAATTTATAGACCGCAATTGGCGCTACTTTAGACATTGCAGATAGAATAACCTCTCGGTCATCACTTCCGGCAAATTCCCGCGCCTCATCTTCGTTGGCAATAAGTATTTCTACACCTTCTTTCAACGATTCCGTCAGAATTTCTCGACAAAATCTCACCACTTCAAAAGAAGACAAGTCAAGACAAATTCCCGCGCCGCTCTCTCTCGCTTTAGAGAAAACCGCTTTAAAATAATCTCTGTTGAAGGCTAAGTAACCTTCTGTGTGTAGAAGTCGCAAGTCAGAAAAGTCTGTCGACTCTAAATCATAAGCCGCCAGTTCTGCCGAAGCTCCCAAATAAGTAAACATTGTTCTTTGCGCATCGGGAGTAACCACACTAAGTACCTGACCCGTCCCGGTCTCTGACTGAGAAAGCAAGGCTTGAACATTAGCTCGTCTTAGACCGTCTTCAAAAAATGCACCTATTTTATCGGGGCCAATATTTCCTAAAAAGCGAGAGTCTCCTCCTAAGCGGGCGAGCCCGACCAAGGTATTACAAGCGCTTCCCCCGGGTACTCGAAGGGCCTCTCGACCACTTTTCTCGAGCGCGTTAGAAATAAAATCCAACTCCACCATTGTCATTCCCCCCTTAGGAGATCCCAAAGAATCTAAGAATTCTTCTGATTCCTCCACGAGTAAATCCACTAAGGCGGCGCCCGCTCCAAAGACTGTTTTTTTCATTATTGATTCCTTTTTTTCCACTCGCTCATATCAATGACATTGCCCTTGCGTAATTGCTGTTTCTGGCTGTACTCGTTGATATAGGTACTTTCTTCTTGATTTAAACTGTCTCTTCCGTAGCGAGAAATTTTTTGCAGAATTCGATCGAGCTTCGCATCATCCTCAAAGAAAGTCTCTTGTTTTTCATTCGCTTTTTTGGCGACGTATTCCTCTTTATTTTTGGCCTGTCTCCATTGCTGAAATCTTCTCGCCGAACCCGAATGCAATAGCCGAGGATATATCCATTTGAAATAGATTATTGCCGCTGCAAATCCTCCCAAATGGGTGAAACGAGCGATATTCCCTCCTGCGGGAATAGACATCACGTCAATAAACGCAAACAAATAAATTGCGTATTTGACAGGCATGGGCAAGACAAAAAAGACCAAAATTTGTCTTTCAGGAAAAAACCACGCATAGGCATACATGACGGCAAATAGAGCGCCCGAAGCTCCAATGACAGAGTGATATTGAAAAGAGCACAATGCCGCAAACACTCCCGTACCCAAATAGAACCAAAGAAATTTTTTCGCTCCCATTCTCCGCACGACTTCATCACCAAACATCCAGAGCATCAACATATTCATTACAAAGTGCCAGATTGAAAAATGAGTGAACATGTAAGTCACTGCCCGCCAGACCTGAAACTCCTCAACAACCGCTTGATGAGAGTAAGGCAGCATATTTACGAGAAAATAGAGGGGTTGTATTTCAAAATACATCACCACATTTGCCCCAATAAATACCGACAAGTTGCAAAGCAGGAGCCATCTCAAAAGGGGGGATAAATACGAAAATGGGGTAAGACTAAACATGATTGGACTCCAAATATTTTGCAACTTGCGGAGGCACCATTTTTACAGGTGACTCTCCACAGCGAACCATTTCGCGCACCAGCGAAGATGAAATTAAACTGTATTCTGGCTTTGTCGGCAGCCAAAGCGTCTCTGCCTGATCCCAAATTTGGCGGTTGACCCAAGCCAGAGTTTGCTCTGCCGCTAAATCGCCTTCGCCTCGAATGCCGCGGATCATGATCCGAATGTTTTCTTGCCTGAGATACTCAACCAAAAGTCCCTCCCAAACCACAACCTTCACCAATTCTCGATCGGGAAAGCATTCGAGCAACAGTTTTCTCCTAACCTCTAAATCTAGCCAAGGGGTTTTATTGCCATTAACCGCAATCACTAAATGAACTTCATCAAACAGGTTGAGGCTTCGGTGCACCAAATCCCAGTGTCCCAAGGTTAAAGGGTCAAATGTTCCCGCATAAACGGCTTTTACTGAGGTGTAGAGATTAGACATTATGGATCACAATATAAAATGCCCAGCGAAGATTCACCATACTTATATGTCTTGTGCAGAGGGCTTCTCCAAAGAATTTGCTGGTGGGTGGGGAATTGGTAAATCAACACCCCTCCCGGGCGAAGT
This sequence comes from Fibrobacterales bacterium, assembly GCA_050300815.1. Lineage (GTDB taxonomy): Bacteria > Fibrobacterota > Fibrobacteria > Fibrobacterales > CAWVXU01 > JBNKYI01. The sequence continues at coordinate 5,341 of JBNKYI010000061.1, read as the reverse complement.
AAAACGGAAAAATCCAGCTCAACGGGATAATTTTCTACGAAGGGGGGATCAATAAAAACCCAATCAAAACGCTCTGACGTGTTCGAAATATAATCTTGGACTGACTGACAAAAAACACATCCTTCGCTAAAAGACAGTGCCTTTCTATTTCTTTCGATGAGATTTGCCGTTGGTCGATGAGACTCTACCCAAACCACTTTTCCGGCCCCTCGACTCAGGGCTTCAAGGCCCACGGCTCCTGTTCCAGCGTAAAGATCAAGTATGTTAAGATCTCGAGGAGAACCTAATATATTGAATAGAGCTTGGCGCACAATCGATGAGGTCGGACGGGTGCGATCCCCAGCTAAAGACTCTATTCCGCGTCCGCGACAATTTCCACCGGTAATTCGAATATGGGGTTTCAAAGGAGAAACACCCTTTAAAGCTTAGAATACACAGCGAGTAGCAACTCGACGTCCATTTCTTCTTGCGCGTTGACCCGAAGTTCAATTTGTTCAATATGAACGGGCACTTTTTTATCAGCAATTGCCGAAACAAACTGACTTAATTTGTTAAATGGCACACCCGCAGTTACGCTAAAAACTTCTTTCTTAGACTTAGGAAGTTGGCTTACCCCTTTGCTTTTCAGCTGAGTACCCGAAGACAGAAATTTAGAGAGATAAGTTTCTACATCCTGAACCGCCTTAGAACGTTGCGCGGCAGTTAATGCCGAAGAGTTCTTTTGCTGTCTTTGCAGCAACTCTCCATAAATGGTAAATTCTTGGGCAACTCCAGCTGCACCGCGAGCCTTGAGAACAGGCTTTTCCATTTTACCCGTCCATTTTTTAACTCCATTTTCAAGCCCCTTCAACATGACCTTATCGGCGGCCAAACCTTTCATGTAGTAATACTTGGGGGCTAAAATTGAAATTTCATTAAACCCGACCTGCAAAGGCGTGTCTTTGAGAAGCCCTGACAAAAAGCGCTGTACGGATTCATTCGATGAAACAATGTGAACGGGAACTTCGAAAACGGGAGCTTGGGGCTCAGCCTTTGGCTTGTTGGGCAAAGATTGAGCGTCGACATTTGCCCCAGAAGCCAATTCCCCTGTTTTAGACGGCGACTGAGCCGAAGGATGAGGAGACTGCATTCCCGGCTTTTTGGGTTGAGAAGAATCCACCGTGACAAGATCTGAACCCTGTGAGGATTGGAAATAATAAAACACCCCTCCAGCAATCAGCACAAAAGTCGCCAAGATCCAAACTAGAGCCTTTTTTGACCCTCTCTTAGAAGATTCTTCATCTAAAGAAAAAGAGGTATTACCGCCGCCCATTTCCTCTGCGAAATTCATTCGAATCATATTACTGATCTCCTTGGATATGGAGCGAATAAGCTAAAGAACCCGCTAGCCTCAAAGACTCCGAAAGTCCTTCTCCACCAGCTACATCAGCTAAAATATCAATTGCAGTAAAGGAACTCCCCTGCTGTCTTAGCAATTCCTCAACGTCACTCTCTTTTGCCTTTACTCCCGAAGTGTAAAAGGCTTTTTCTTCAAACCCATACTTGCTGATCTGAGATTGAATAGCATCTTTTAACGTGCTGTTTGTCTTAATCCGAAAAGGAGCCCAACTGATCAAATTGCCTTCGACAAATTCAAACCAACTGATTTCATTCTCTCCTAGATGAAACAATATGCCCGATTTCTGAGGAGCAACTCTTTCAAACAAATTCGAGAGGGCCACTGTTTTCAAATCAATCCAATGGGGAAAAACTCCCCACGTTTTAAAATGAGCCGAAATTTCTTGTAATTCTTCTTTGCGAATCCCCCCTAGCACCACCTTTGCCTGAGAGTCTGAAACGCTTGAAATGTTTTCCATCACGCGATAGTTTTCGGAGCCATCACCTAAGTACACTGAAGCAAACCATTTTTTGAGTTCTTTAGTTTTACCCACGCTAGAACTGAAATGTGTTGAAATTTGAAAGTTTGACTTCGCCGTCAAAACCACCTTAAGCGGCAAACTCACGGCCTCTTTCCCGAAGTTAAATTCAATGCGGTTTAAGAGGGCTTCTATGGGATTTAAAATGGGAGCGTAAGGTTCATGAACGAATTTTTCCACCTTCCCCGAAGGGGATATGCGAATCATGTTCAGTTCTTCTTGCTGGATTTCAGCACAAATGATATCCGATTTAGCTGGCATAAGTTAAGGGCCTGTGGCGGGATTATTCTTCAAATGTAATTCGCATTAACAGAGTTTTCAATTTTGCTTTGCCAATTCCTTTGACTTTAAGCAGATCTGAACCTTTGCGAAATGGCCCATTGGCCGTTCTATAGTTTATAATTTTTTCGGCAATTTTGGGCCCTATTCCCTTAATTTGTGTCAATTCTTTTACACCTGCCTTATTTATCGAAATTTTAGATACCGGTTGAACGGTCTCTTTTTTTTCAAATTCTAGAGCCGACTCAGGTTCGATCGGCAAAAGAATCCCCTTGTCGTTTACCTGCGTAGATAGCGACGCAGAGAAGGCCTCTCTTGCTTGGGGCTCCACTGTAAGAGCAAAAATTTGTTGATGAAAATAGCCGAGCCCCAAGAGGCTCGCCAACCAAATAAACGCTTTAATCTCTGTTGCTTTCATTTTCTTCACACGCCTTGACCAGTTCCACAAATAAGGGAGACGGTTCGAGTAGCGTAGAAGTAAGCTCGGGATGAAATTGACATCCTATGAAAAAGGGATGGCCGGGAATTTCCATCACCTGCATGATATTTTCATCGCTCGCCTTTCCCGAAAACACTAGGCCTTTTTCTTCTAAAGCACCCACATATTCGGGGTTCACTTCAAAGCGATGTCTAAAGCGAGCGCGAATTAGGTTCGACGAATAAATTTTTTCTGCTAAGGTGCCTTTTTTGATCACCACATCTCGGCCACCCAGTCGCATAGAGGCTCCGTATTCTTTGATTCCCTTTTGCCCAGGGAGAATATCAATCACGGGAGTCCCCGCCACTTTTCCATCGCGTTCAACTTCGGCAGTATTCGCATCGGCCCAGCCGCAAACATTGCGGGCATATTCGACAACGGCCAACTGCATCCCGTAACAGATTCCCAGAAAAGGAATTTCATTTTCGCGCAAATATTGAATGATCTTTATTTTGCCTTCAATTCCACGGGTTCCAAAACCTCCGGGAATAATCACGCCATCAACACCCTTTAGATGTTCTTGCACAGAAACCTTTGATGTTTCGACCTCTTCGGTATCCACCCAAATGACATCTACTTTCAGGTCTCTATTCGCTCCGGCGTGTTGAACGGCCTCAACCACAGAGGCATATGAATCTTCTAACGAAGTGTATTTTCCACAGATCGCTATGCGAATTAATTTTTTAGGGCAATCGAGATTATTGTTGATATTCTCGACGAGCTTAGACCATTTTGCCAATTGAGGAGGCGCATAGAGTCCCAAGCGCTTATTGATGATCTCTGGCACGCCTTCTTTTTCATAAATGAGAGGGATCTCATAAATGTTGGTCACATCCACTCCTGAAATCACATGACGTTTATCGAGATTGCAAAAGAGAGCGATTTTTTCTTTAATCGAATCCACTAAGTAATCGCTGCAACGACCGATAACCAAATCGGGATAAATCCCCTTTTCATTGAGGTCGCGCACCGACATCTGAGTGGGTTTCGACTTTTGCTCAGAAACGCCACTGGGAATGGGCACATAGGTGAGATGCACAAACATGATATTGTTTGACCCTACCTCGTGTTGAAGTTGGCGAATGGCCTCGATATAAAATTCGTTTTCGAGGTCACCAATCGTACCTCCCACCTCAATCAACATCACATCTGCTTTTTCTTCATCGGCAACTGCAAAAAATTTTTCTTTGATCAAGTCGGTAAGATGAGGGATAAATTGCACGGTTTTTCCCAAGTAATGCCCTTCGCGTTCTCTCTCAAGAATTTCTTTAAAGACCTTACCCATGGTCAGATTCCACTTAAATTTCGCTTGTAGATTCATAAAGCGCTCATAGTGGCCAAAATCCATGTCCACTTCGCCACCATCATCCAGTACAAATACCTCACCGTGTTCAGTGGGATTCATCGTTCCTGGGTCTGTATTCAAATAGCCATCGCACTTCAAAGGAACAACCTTGAGTTTATTCGAAAGGATTGCGCCAATCGACGCCGCGGCAACTCCTTTGCCCAAGCCAGAGAGAACCCCTCCGGTTACGATGATGAACTTGGTTTTTCCGTTGTATCCAGGTTTGCTGCTCTTCAATTTAATTCTCCAAGAGGTTCAATACGGCGCTGAGGTCTTCAGGTCGATCCACCGAAGGGTGAGAAATGTCTGTTTCAATAATTTTAAAGGGAGTTTGAGGAAACACCCTCAATTGTTCCAAAGATAGTTTTTCTTCTGCTGAGCTTGTATCAGAAAGTGTAAACTCTTGTAGCGCGCCAGGAGCAAACCCATAAATTCCGATGTGCTTTGCAATTTTGACAGATTGCATTTGCCCCTCTGCCCTTATTGAAGTTTCTTTAGACGTGCGAAAAAATCGAATCACGTGCCCCTGCTCTCCCACTTCAACTTTCACAGCATGAGGGTTTTCAAGGTCGATTTCTTTGAGTTTACAACAGGCGGTAATCCAACCCTCGCTTAGGTTTCTCAGACCCTCAGCTAAGCGGCGTACCAGTGCGAGATCAATTAAAGGCTCATCTCCTTGAACATTGATCACTCTTTTCATTTTCTTTTTTAAGGCGAGCTCGGCCACGCGATCTGTTCCCGTTCGGCAATTCCCCGTCAGCGCACAATTAAATCCATATTTTTCGACAACTTCTTTGATTTCTACCGAATCGGTTGCCACCCAAACCGAGGCCAACTCTTTGACCTTTGATACTCGCTCAACCACTCGCACAATCATTGGTTTACCCCCTATGTCTACAAGGGGCTTACCGGGAAACCGAGAGGATTCCATCCGAGCGGGAATGACACAATGAATCATTAATTAGCCAATAACTTTGGGGATTTGAAAGTGATCAAGATCTCTGTATTTAGTGTTTTTAAAGGTCAAATCCTTATCGAGAGATTCTTTGATCTGGTCTTCGCGGAGAATCGAAGGCGAGTCGTCAAGGCGAGTCAGGGGCTCGACATCGGTCAAATCAAGTTGACGCAATTCTTCCATATGAGAAAGCATATTGCCCAAGTGATTTTTTAAACCCTCCACATCTTCCATCGCTGGATTTAGACGAGACAACTTGCAGAGCTTTAATACATCTTGATCTGTAATCATTTAATCAATCACCTTTAAATTTGCATACTTCAAAATCAACTTTTTGACGCTGCCGTTTTCAAACCGAATTTCAATTT
>JBNKYI010000060.1:0-10101 GCA_050300815.1 Fibrobacterales bacterium | reverse complement strand
TAATAATCTCCGACGATAAAAACTTCCCTATTTCTATTATCGGCATTTTGAGAAAAAACTTGAAGGATTTTATGAATTTTTACAAGAATTTTGATAAGATCAGTTATTGTAAGTCTTTAGGGAAAGTAGATAAATTTTCATGATCGAAATTAATAAGATGAAATTTGAAGAGTGTCATCTCGTGGTGAAGTTAATTCACGAACTGGCCAAAGAACAAAATCTCAGCTCAATGGTCAAAGTTACTCCCGAAAGATTGCAAGAAGATGGCTTTGGCAGTCATCCCAAATTTGAAGCTTGGCTCGCTCGCATTGATGACGCTGTTCTTGGTTTCTCTCTAATCACCCATCTTTACTCAGGCTGGCTCGGTGAACAACTTCTCTACATCGAAGACCTTTATATTCTTCCCGAGTATCGAAATAGGGGTTACGGTCGTTTTTTTCTGCATTTTCTAGCTCAACAGGCTTACAATCAGAATATTCAACTCGTTTGGGAGACAGAGCGAAATAATTTTGCACGGCGTCAATTCTATTACCACATGGGGGCTAAAGATCGAACAGATAAAGTCGGGTTTTATATGGGGGGAGATTCTCTAGATCGTTTCGTAAAAATACCTATTTTACAAGGATGAAATAGAGGGGTGTCAGGGGTGTCTAAAGCAAATCCGTCAAGTCCACTATAAAAAACCACCGGCTTCTCAGCCAGTGGTTTTTTGCTAGAGAACAATCGCGCTAGAACGACTCAACAGCGGCAACAACAGCCGCGCGGTCCATTCCGTGTTTGGCATAAAGCTCAGAGGCCGAATAAGCCGACTGGCCAAATTCGCCGCGAACAGCAAGAGCTTTAAGCTGAAAGCTCACACCTGACTCCGCCAAAGCAGAAACCAGTTGTTGGCCCATGCCACCGATCCACTGATGGTCTTCAATCGTCACTAATTTGCCATTGGCTTTAGACAGAGCCGCACCAATCGTGTTCACATCAGGGCAATTCACAAACGTATTGACGATCACCGTCACCGATTGCCCCTTGGTAGCCAATTCATCCGCCGCCGCCAGAGCCTCTGTTACCATATAACCCGAGGCAACGATGACAGCGTCCGTTCCTTCGCGGAGCACTTGCGCCTTGCCCCACTCATATGTCAATTCCGCTTTATAATGAGCGGGGAAATTTTCGCGACCGAGAAAAAGAACAACAGATTCGCCGTGTTTACCCTCTTTGCGAGCCTCATCAATGCGCTTAGCTGCTTCGTATAGATACGCTTCGGCATCAGCCGAACAAGAGCAAACCACACTCACCACATCGGGGATATAAGATACACTCGCCACATAACCCAAGCCTTGGTGAGAAGCCCCATCAGCAGCATCTTGAAATCCCGTATGAGAGAAAAGAGCAATCACAGGTGCCTGCGAAAGCGAAGCCATCGTCAGAGGCAGAGCTCCTTTAGTTACACCAAATTGCGCGAATGTATCTACCAGAGGAATATAGCCCGTCTTAGACAAACCCGTTGCCAAAGAAACCATATTTGATTCGGCAACTCCCACATCAAAACTCAACGCGGGGTATTCTTTGCGAAAATCGGCAATACCTGTAGAGCCAGGGAGATCAGAAGTTACTGAAACTACGGGATATCCGTCTTTGGCCAAACGAAGAGCGGCCCGACTGAGCCCCGCTTGAATTTTTTCATTGACAATTGCAGGGGCTGCCCCTTTGGGCTTATTTGCTTTGGCTTCACTTTTTGCAGCCACTTCATCTGCCCATTGCGCAATTTCTGCGGGCACTTCGCCCTCTTTAAATATTTCGCCGACAAAAGCTTTGATTCCCGCAACAGCATCGCCAGGAAAACCGTGCCCACCTGAGCTGCTTTTTTCGGTTTTTTCAACGCCAAAACCTTTCACCGTCTTAACCCAAAGGCAAACAGGATGCTGGGGATTCGCCTTTGCCTTTGCCAATCCATCTTCTACCGCCGAAAAGACGGTTTGCAAATCATTGCCTTTTTCCACTTTAATGACGTTCCAACCTAGTGTTTCTAAGGCATCAAAACTCGGTTGCATACTAAAAGCATCGGCGTCGATGCGGCCGCTCAACTTGGTATTGTTGTCGCTCAAAATCAAAACAAAGGGGTTGAGTTGCCCTTTAAGTGCCATCCCAGGAATAGAGGCCAGAGCTTCGCGAGCTTCACCCTCCATCGCTGCCCCGTCAGAGAGGATCAAAAAGGTCGAACGCTCATTGCCCGCCAGTTTGTCTCCCACAGAAAGACCTTGAGCTTGAGCCACCGAAGATCCCAGAGGACCGTTTGAAAGAAGAACGCCTTCAGAATTGAGATGCGCCTCACCGTGCCCTGTCAATTTAGATTGGATTGAGCGAAAGCCTTTGAGATCGTCAAAGGTGAGATTGTCAAAGCCAAGGTTTGCGCGCAAGGCGTAAATTCCATTTTCAGCGTGGCCAGCATCGTTGACGAAATTGAATTTTTCATGCCAAAGCACTGACTTGTCGGCAAACATAATACCGTGAACCGAACTGATGATTTCGGCGAAAGCTGAAGGCCCGCCCCAGTGACAAGCCGCTCCGCCGAGAACGGCTTCAGAATTCATCAAAGCGAGCAAAGCGCGCGTCGCCTTAGGATCTCCCACCATCAATTCCTCACCATTAGAAGTCTTAACAGAGATCGGGTATTTAGGGGCCGTTTGGGGAGTTCCCGCCAAAGGGCTAAGAACAGAGAAGGGTTTGATGGACATCAGACATCCTTTAATTCAAAGTTTTGCGATACGAGACCCAAATTTACGAAAATTCATCTTTTTCTGTAAAAAATTATCTTTTACCCACATTCCACAATTTGACGTGTTTTATGAAACCCATTTCTCTTATCTCATTTTTTGGTCAATACTTCAAAAGCTTAGCGTTTTTGAAGAATATAGGCGTTTTATTTATCGCTTGGGGCGTTCCACTGGTCGCTCTCGCTCTTTTGTTCATTCCCGAAAAAAACGCGTTGAAAGATTGGGATCAGCACCTCTCTCCTTGGCTGATGTTGCTCACCTTCATCGCCTGTGCTGCGGGGCTTCCCACACTTTTCCTTCGCATTTTTCGCGAGATAAAAAACCTAGTGACCCTGCCGCAAACCTCAAATCGCTGGATCATTCCTCTGCTCTTTGCAATCTTACTCATCAGCAGTTCGACTTTGGCACTCACCCATATCGCGCCCAGCCATCGGGTGCAAAGTGACGAATCCATTTTTTTGGCCACCGCACAGAATATTTACCATAATGGTCTCGCAGGCACCTGTGACGAAGGTTTTTTTGACGTCGACCAACATCTAGATTGTCTGAGCACTGCCACATCTTTCAAAACCAAAATTCTCAGTTTTTTCTACGTCATCGGAATGCCCTTCTTTGGCAAAGACCTGCGTTGGATTTTTCACTTTCAATTCGCCCTTTACGTATTGATGGGAATTGCGGGATTCATCGCCTTGCAACTTTGGTTTAAACGCCCCTTTCTCAGCCTGAGCACAATGGCTCTACTCTTATACACTCCCACACTTCTCTTTCAATACCGATCGGCCTCTGTCGAACCTCTCTACATCGTTCTCGCCTTTTGGGCCTTGATCCAACTTTACTTTTTACACCAAGACACTCCCTCAAAGATTTTTGAATGGCTTTCTTTTGCAGGAACCTTGGGAATGCTCGCCCAGACCCGGCAAGAATCCTTATTTTGCCTAGGGGCCTTTCTCATTTTTTCTTTGCCTCGCTTGCTCAAATCCCCTAAATCTACGGTGCTGTTTTATCACTCTCTCTTCGTTTTCATGCTTCCGGTTTTCTTTTTGATCCTCAGCTATCGCGGCTATAACTTTCAAGGGGGAGAATTTGAAGCCCACGGCATTAACAATCTGATTCAACACATTCAAATCAACTTCGGCGAAATGACCAAGCCCCTCGGTGCAAACGGACTCTTACAAAATCCCTTTTTAGCTTGGTTCACTTGGCTTGCTCTTTGGGGAATGATTCTTTTAGTCCTCCAAGGACTTGTTAACTCTACCGCTCTAGCTTGCACTTGCTTTTTGGCTCTTTATCATTTGCAGAGCGCCGCGATTTTTGAGAATGTCAGCGGGGACTTTACCATTCATATCAACCAGCGCTACGCCTTGGTGATTTTGCCAACCATGGCTTTTTTAGGGGGATGGTTATTGCAATCTCTAATCGACGCCCTCATGCGACTTTACGAAACCAAAAACCCTTGGATTCGGCAAGCCGTTCCTTCAGTCATTGCGATTGCGATCATCGCTTGGGCAACTTGGAAGCACATCCCCAGCTTTGAAGACAACATCATGTACAACCGCAACCATCTCACGACAGAAGAACGCACCATTCACCACTGGATGAAAGACCACCCCAGTCGTAAACTATGGGTTTATGACCGCCCTTGGCACTTTATCGGCTATGGAGAGTCTGCCTTGAGCTATCAGAGATGGCAGGGCTTAGGGCCGCAAAGACAAAAAGAACTCTCTGACGATTATCAAAAAGAAATTTATTATGTGAGGGGATTGCGCTGCTACGACAAAAAATCCTATCACCGCAAGGCTGTCGAAAATCGAGCGCCCCAATGGTGCTCTGATTTTGAACACAAGCACTCTCTCATTCGAGTGCTCGACACCAATGTCACTAACAGCTATCCCTTACAAATCTCTCGAATTGTCGTTGGTGAAGATCCCCAAGCTCGCAAGCCCTATCAAAAAATCGATTACCGAACCACCGCAGATAGCGTTTATCTCTCTCCCATTTTTAACTCAAAGTGGAAGGGACAAAATATTCTCTATCTCAACGACCAAGTCTATTCGAAAGATTCTCTTTCATTCCCCCTCTCTCTACCTTTAACTTCGGGGCTCAACCGAATTCGTTGGGATTTTATTTCTCTCGAAGAAACAACTCATTGGCTCATTGAACTCTACGCACACAGAGAGAACGACCTCTCACTAGGTGCTCTGCAACCCAAAGCCCAGCAACAAAGTTGGGGGCAACTCGGTTTCAATCACACCGTGAGTCAAAACCCGATTCGAGTGGCCGGCCAAACTTTTGAGCGGGGATTAGGAACGCACGCTTATTCTTATCTTCAGTTTGAAATTCCCAAAGGTTTCAAGACATTTGAGTTTGGAATGGGACTCGACGACGAAGACACAGGGGGAGATGGAGTTATCTTTAAAGTGAGAGGCGATGGTCGCGAGCTTTATCAATCTCCCCTCATCGAACCCCGCAACCGCCAGTGGCATCAGATCAATATCGAAGGAATTCAAATTCTCGAATTGATCGTCGACAGTTTATCAAATAAAGATTACGATCACGCCGATTGGATAGAGCCCACCTTAGTCAAATAGAGAATTGAGAATGAATACAAATGCTCCCCTACTGACTGTTATTATTCCTATGCTCAACGAAGAAGCCGTGGTCTCGCAAACTTACCACCGCTTGAGCGAGGTTCTCAAAGACATCGATGCTGAATTTGTTTTTATTGATGATGGATCCACAGATCACACCCTCAGTCTTCTTAAAGAATTGATTGGGGATCATCCTCGCCACAAAGTCGTTTCATTTGCTCGCAACTTTGGCCATCAAGCGGCATTTTCTGCGGGTATGCAGCACGCTCAAGGCCAAGCGGTTGTCATCATTGACGGCGACCTACAAGACCCTCCCGAACTCATTCACGAAATGCTGAAAAAATGGAAAGAAGGCTTTGACGTGGTTTACGCCCAGCGTTCTCGACGTCGGGGAGAAGGGCTTTTTAAACTTTTAACCGCCAAATGGTTTTATCGCATCCTCAACTCGGTCACATCCGTCGACATCCCCGTCGACACTGGTGATTACCGCCTCATGGACCGCAAAGTTGTCGAGCATCTCAACCAACTTCCCGAGCGCTCTCGCTTTCTTAGAGGATTAGTCTGCTGGGTCGGATTCAAGAAGATTGGTGTAAATTATGAAAGAGCCCCGCGCGCGGCGGGCAGTTCAAAATATCCTCTTTCTAAGATGCTTAGACTCGCTGTGGATGGCATCACGAGTTTCAGTTCGTTGCCCTTGCGCATGGCCTTTTGGATGGGCTTTCTCAGCCTTGGTCTCGGCATATTACTCATTGCCTACGCCATCATCAGCAAATTGATTTATCCCGAATCGACCTTGTCAGGATGGACTTCGCTAATTACTGTTGTTGTTTTCTTTGGCGCTATTCAGCTAATCACCATTGGTATTGTCGGAGAATACATTGGCCGAATATACGAAGAGGTCAAACAAAGACCTCTCTATATTGTAGAAAGCGTGCACCAAAAAGAAGAAGGGAGCCCCCATGAGTAGCACAGACAAACTCAATATTCTTCTCGCTCTGATCTTTCTGGGCGTTTGCTTTATCGCACTGCTCATCACCATGCGGTCTATAGGTAATATTGAGCACTCTCTCGCTCGATTGCAAGAAATTATTAAAAAAGAAATCAAAATCACTTACCGAAATCAGGTTCGAGGACTCTATAAAGAACAGCAAAGAGAATCGATTAAAAAAGACCGTCAACGCCGCCAAAAGGCGCTCTTGAATGTTCCTCTTATGGAAAATCGACCCACGCCTCCGAAACCCCCCAAGGACTCTAATTAATGCCTCGTATTGGAAAACTCATTGTTGTCTCTGCCGCATCTGGCGTAGGAAAAACCACTCTAAAAGATCGAGTGCTTCCCGACTTCCCTAACTTGCGCTATTCAATTTCAGCCACCACCCGTACTCCGCGCGCCGGAGAAAAAGAAGGCGTGCATTATTTTTTCAAATCTCACGACGAATTTGAACACATGATTGCAAATGATGAGCTCGTCGAATACATGCAAGTGCATAATAATTTTTATGGCACTCCCAAAAAGTTCATTCAAGAGATGCTTGACAAAGGACACGATGTTTTGCTTGATCTCGATGTCTATGGCAAAAAAAACTTTGACAGAGTCTTTCCCGATAGCATTGGGATTCTAATTATGCCACCGAGTTATGAAGCCCTAGAAGAACGTCTTCATCATCGAGCCACTGATGATGAAGAAACGATCCAACTGCGTCTCAACAACGCTCACAAAGAGATGGAATTTGCCTTAACCCAAGGTAAATACGAACACACACTCATCAACGATGATCTCGAAAAGTGCGTAAGCGAATTTCGCAAATTATTAGTCGAAACGACAAAGGATTCTGAGTAATTAATAATTCTTTTCACCCAATATGCTTGTTATCTGACTCGTCTTTATTCGACTTCGAATAGTCTTTTTCTTGGCGCTCGATATTCACTTTGTTTTTTTGATAGTAAATATCAAAAACCTTGTTGGCATCCATCCCAGCAACCATCGCCATCGAAACCCAAAAGTGCAATTGGTCTACAATCTCAACGCGGATGTTTTGCATGTCGAGCGTATCTTTGCTCCACCATTTCCACAATAGTTCTTCGCGGAGCTCTCGACTTTCATCATCTAAGGCCGTGAGGTAACGGCTCAACCATTCATTTGTCTCGGTATTGGGGCCCTTGGGTTCTTCAGATCTTCCCATTTCGATAAGCTTGTCCATATTCAACACATTACCGTCATTGTCTGTGAGATTTTTCTTTTGAAAAATAAAGTCGTTGAGCAAGTGCTGTAGCCTAAATATTTCTTCGAGTTTATCATTTGAGGGCATTATCTTCTCCGATTTTGAATCTAATTTTGAACCAAAGACACTGAATTCTGTAAGGAATATTAGTAATCTGCAAGGCGAGTAAAAGCCCCGCTGAACTTTGTTCGTTCTTTTTTTAAATTGAATCTCACAAAAAGGGAATTCTAAATGCAAACTTACCTCAACCTTTTACAAGATGTCTTAGAGCAAGGCACAGATCGCGGCGATCGTACGGGCACGGGAACTCGCTCAATTTTTGGCTATCAGATGCGTTTTAATTTGCGTGAAAGTTTTCCTTTGCTCACGACCAAAAAACTGCATTTGCGGTCAATCATCCACGAATTGCTCTGGTTTTTGAGCGGAGACACAAACGTTAAATACCTGCACGACAACAAGGTGAGTATTTGGGACGAATGGGCTGATGAAAACGGCGACCTCGGCCCCGTTTATGGCAAACAATGGCGCCGCTGGGAAGCCAAAGACGGGCGTGTCATCGACCAAATTTCTGAGCTCGTCGAGGGGATTAAAAAAAATCCTGAGTCGCGCCGTTTAATCGTCAGCGCTTGGAATGTGGGAGAAGTGGGATCAATGGCCCTGCCTCCTTGTCACTGCCTTTTTCAGTTTTATGTCGCGAATGGAGAGCTTTCTTGTCAACTCTATCAACGCAGCGCCGACATTTTTCTCGGAGTGCCCTTTAACATTGCGAGTTATGCAATACTCACTCACATGATCGCTCAAGTAACCCAACTCAAGGTCGGCGACTTTGTGCATACCTTAGGAGATGCTCATCTCTATCACAACCACTTTGAACAAGCCAAACTCCAGCTCAGCCGAGAACCAATGGCTCTGCCTCAAATTAAGCTCAACCCAGAAGTCAAAGACTTGTTTAATTTTAAATTTGAAGATATTGAGATTATCGATTATGAGAGCCATCCCACAATTAAGGCCCCCATCGCGGTTTGATTGAAACGAGAATAGTTATGGAACTGCGTGGAATTATTGCTATTGCTCAAAACGGCGTCATTGGCAAAGAGGGCACACTGCCTTGGAAGATCTCATCTGACCTCAAATGGTTTAAAGAAAACACCCAAGGTCATTGCATGATCATGGGCCGTAAAAACTACGAAGATATCGGACGCCCTCTACCCGGGCGCTACACTATTATTCTAAGCCGAAGCGCCGATTACCAACCCGACCTCAAAGGAATGGGTGAAGTGGTGCACACCCCTGGTGAGGCCCTAGCGGTCTGTCGTCGACAAAACGACTCGAGCCCCTACGTCATCGGCGGAGCCGAAATTTACAAGTTGTTTGCCCCTCAGATCAAACATTGGGTCGTTACTGAAGTGCAATGTAACATTGAAGGAGATGTCGTTCTCAATCCCCTTCCTTGGCAAAACTGGACATCAAAAACCCACGCCGAGCATCCCAAGAGCGATCGAGACGAATACCCTTTTACTTTTAAAACTTTTAAACAATAGGTGATCTAAAGCCCGATACTCTGAGGGTCCATATCTGCACTTAACTTAACTGCAGACGGGCATTTGACTCGATTAATCCCCTCTTGATAGAGCTTTTGTAAGTTGTGGGCACTGGGCCCCTGCAAAATCAATTTCACTCTGTATTTTTTAGCAGCCTTGGCAACGTAGGGGATTAAAGGACCGCGAATTTTTATTCCCAACGAAGTGGCTAGAGATGTCATTTCATACATCCACAGATTGACGTAATGCTGCACTTCACTTTCTCTCGAACAGCTAAATTCTAGGCTCAACATCCGCCCAAAAGGAGGAAACTTAAGCTCTTCTCGTTGTCTAAACTCCCTAGTCAAAAATTCAGAAGTTTCGCTTTTTAACGCCAACGTTAATACCGGATGTTCTGGCTGACGCGTTTGCAAAATGACTTTCCCTTGAATCTCAGCTCGCCCCGCTCTTCCAAAAACCTGAGTCAATAACTGATACCACTTTTCGTCTGCTCTAAAGTCGGGCAATTGGCTACCAATGTCTCCATCAATCACACCGACCAGCGAAACCTTGGGAAAGTCATGCCCCTTAGCCACCATTTGGGTTCCCAGCAAAATTTGGCTTTCTCCTTTGCGAAAGCGCTCAAGCACCCCTTCAAGCAACGCCGGAGACGAAGCCGAATCTCTGTCGAGACGCTCAATCTTTGCATCGGGAAAGTGCATGCGCAGCTCTTCTTCTGATTTTTCAATCGCCTCGCCGCAAAGCTGAAACTCTTGAGAATGGCAGTGCTCACACTGCCGAGGAGAAAGATAAACCCGAGCACAAATATGACAGTGCAAACGCTGAGTTTTGTCGTGCCACACCAGAGGCATCACACCAGGTCCTATCCGAGGCAGTCTTCTTCCAAGTCTCGGTGGTAAGATCGATCTTGCACCAGGTACCACTTCCAGCCTCCCAAGCATTGGATCAACAGTAAGATCAATCATGTTTGTTAACCACT
>JBNKYI010000059.1:0-10200 GCA_050300815.1 Fibrobacterales bacterium | reverse complement strand
CTGTCTTGACTAAAATGATCGATGAACTGCAGAGCTCCTCTAAAAATGGGTCCCGCTGTATTATATCCCACGATGGCTTGATTGCCATGACGTTCTAGAGTCACGGCCTGGGTTTCATATCCATCAACCTCTACAGGGTTCATCTTGGCAACTTGTACTATGCTAAACCCCAATTCACTGGCCGGGATTTTTTTGAACCCCCGTCTCGGTAAAGATTCAAGCGAAGATTCTAGAAAAAACTCTGTACTGTCTTTGATAAAAGAAGTGACATTGACGCTTCTTATTTTCGCACCTCTATGCTCAACCTCTTTGCCATCAAACAAACAACTTGTTAACAGTGTCAATCCCATTAAAATGAAGATCTTTACTTTGTTTTTTATAAATCGAGTTTTTCTTTCGACATTTATCGTTATCATTTTCTCTTTCACTTTGCCCCCATTTTTTGCGTTTTACTTTTTAAATGTCATTTCAATCAAGAAAATATTTCAGAATCATTCCAAATTGCCACGAGGCATAAACATTCGGCGACCATAAATAACTTCCATTTAGTTCTACCTTAAATTCATCTGCAAATTGATGACTCCATTTTTCACTCCATTTAAATCCCCACGAATAATTCCAATAAACATCTCTGCGCACCAAACTCGTGGATGACGTTTGTTCGGTCTCATTTTGCAAAGTGTAAATCTCGCCTTCACTGTGCAAGTCTAACATTTGAAAGTTGGAATTTAAGCGGAGTCGATGGCTCAACACCAACTGCTGCTTAATCTCTTGATTGAAGCTGTAATAACCCACCGTAGGTTCTAGATCATTGCGATAACGCACCACTCCTGACAACATCAGTCCATCGATGACCTTATCGAGATGATAAAGAGTTTCCCATTGATAACTTTGCCTTAAATTAATTGCTGACTCTTTGTAATCGACTGGCAAGGCCTCAAATACTCCCGAAAACCAAAAGTGCAATCTACCTAAGGGCCAATGACTTGACAAAGCTCCAAAAGGAATCCTTTTTGTTTTTATCCGTTCTCGATCAAAATCCTTCACGCTAAACTCTTCCCATCCTCCTTCGGCTCTCCAATCCAGCTCACCAGAGATAGAGCGAATCGCCATCGCCCCTGACCACACCCAACCTTCATCAACCTGTCGACGAGCCAATCGATGATCTCTCGATATCGAAGCTCTGCCCTTTATTTGCCAAACCCAATTATCAAAATACTGTTCCCAACAACTTTGCCAACTTCCGTTGAAGGCACTACTCGACAATTCTTGATTCGGCAGCAATTTTTCTTCGAAAAGATTTTGAGAAATTTCATTGCGCCACGAAAATTTTCCTTGGTTCCACACTGCGATTTGCTTTAAGTTGGCAATGTCTGAATTCAACACTTCTTTTTCCGCTAAGAAATCCCATTCTCGATCTCTTTGTAGATCAATCCCCAACCCTATCCAATTGAAATAAGCATCAAAGTCAAAATCATTTCGTAGCTCGTTGTTGGATTTTAACAAACGAACCCATGCGGATTTATTTCGCGTCTCAATAGCCAAATCAAGTCGCAGTTTTTGATAGGCAAAACTTAGATTTGACTCTTTTTTTCTGAGCAGAGCTGTCGCCGCGTCCCAATCTTTTTGCCATAATTTCGCTCTGATTTGCGCTTGCAGATAATCTTCATTTTGAGGTTCCTTCTTGACCTGCTCCTCCCAAAGAGAATCTAGTTCTCGCCATCTTTTTTGTTTTGCTAATTCGTTGGCCTCATCAAAAGGAGTCGCCCCGTAAATTGATGCCATACTCAACAGTAGAGTCATTAAGCATTTTACCGTCTTCACAATTTTTTCTCATTTGTTTTTGTTTTAGATACGCCTAAGCCTTTGCGACTCATTTTCCCCCAACTCGTGTCTCTCTTGATGAACTTATAGAATCCCCAAATTCTCATCCATACGGTAAGCTGACGATAGCCCAAATTTTCCAAAATCATAAATCCATACATCTTAAGCACATCAAAATTCGACTTATAGCGACTAAAAGAACTCTCTTCTAAAAGTATGGCAAACAAACTGAGCAATCCGCCAAAACCCCAAGCAACTGCAAAGAAGGTCAGCGCAAAGTTTGAATCGAACATACCGAGTAGCAAACTGAGCAATAACCAGAAATAGCCTACCATTTCGACCACCGGGCTAATCATTTCTCCCAAAACAAAAAAAGGAAAACTGATCATCCCTACTTTACCGTAGCGCGGATTGAAAAAGAGGTGGCGATGAATCCAGAGCGTTTCAATGAGACCACAATGCCAACGGCTGCGTTGACGAGCAAGCACGCGATAGTTGTCGGGCGCTTCTGTCCATACCACCGGATCGGGGATAAATTCAATATGGTATTTGCGTTTTTTTTCTAGCATCGTTCGGTGCAAACGAACGGTTAATTCCATATCTTCACCCATTGTATCTGTTCGATAACCTCCCGCTTCAACCACAGCATTTCGATCAAAAAGCCCGAAAGCTCCTGAAACCACTAAGTTTCCTCCTAGTTTATTCCACCCTAAACGACCAAAAAGAAAGGCTCTTAAGTATTCAACAACTTGTATTCCAGCCCAATAATTTGAAGGATATCTCACCTTGCGAAGTCGTCCATTTTGAATATCGCACCCATTGGCGATGCGCACCGTTCCACAAGCCGCAATCACATTAGGTTGACTCAGCACGGGCCGAATCATACGCTGCAACGCATCTTTTTCGACAATTGTATCTGCATCCATCGCCATAAAAAATGGCGTGCGACTGGCATTAATTCCCGCATTAAGAGAATCGGCCTTTCCCCCATTCTCTTTGTCAATCACTGTAAGATCCAGAAAGTTTCCCGATCGGTACAAATGTCGAATCGGCTTGTGTCGCAAACGAATGGGAATCGCCAAAGGAACTTCCTTTAGATCAAATGCCTTCTGCAGTTCTCCCAATGTGTTATCGCTAGAGCCGTCATTGATCACAATAACTTGAATCTTTCGATAATTCAGTTGCAATGTTGCCTTAACGGATTCAACAATATTCGCTTCTTCGTTGAAAGCCGGTGCCAGAATGGTGATCGGAGGTACCGACTCTGACTTCAAAATCCGTTCAAGGTTTTCAGATTCAACTTCTCCGTAGCGCCGGTACAATTCGAAAATAGAGAAAATCAGCAACAGTCCATAAACCGAGTTAATAAAAATGAAATAACTCAACACCATCTGGTCAAAGACCAAGACCAGTATTTTGACCGCCTCTATCATGCTTTTAAAGCCAATACATAACGCGCCATTTCATAGGCATAATTATCTACCGCCGGATCTTGCATGCGCAACACCCGAGTCCCTAAATCGTCAAAATCTAGCAGGGCCATTGCTGAGTTCAAGCGAACCCACCAATTTGAATCCCTCAATCCATGGGCCAACAATGGCACAGCCCTCTGATCGCCAAGTCGCCCTAAACTTTTTGCCGTTGTCGCTCGCACCACCCAATTTTCATCTTTAAACGATCTTCCCAAAGCCCCTAAAGAAGCTTCAGAAGGTTGAGCGCCCAAGGCTCTCGCCGCAGCCAAGCGAAGCTCGAAGTTTGGGTTGGCTAAATCTTTTTCGATTTGACTGACAATTCCCGTTTCAAGTTTTTGGGCCAGAATATCTAAACAAATTTTTCGAACATCGATATCAGGCTCTTCGAGATAACGCTCTTTGACCCATCGTATCGACTGGGGATTGCCTTGCAGCAAAGCGTCTTCAAAGGCGAGTTTTCCGAAACGACCTGAATGCATGAGCTGATTGAGTAAAGCATTTACCGAAGCCCGTGTTCCCAATTGCCCAACACAAAGCGCTGCGTGAATCTGATTTAGCGTTAAGGGATCATCAAGCGCTGAGATAATCCACTCTTCGGGAAAAAGTCTGAGATCAAGCTGATAAATTCGCAACACCTGATTTCGTTTTTTCCAATTTCGACTCTTGCTCAAGCGCTTCACCTTAGGCATCAAATAGGTCTTGATCAATTCTGATTTCAACTGATTCCAATATTGACTTTGATGATATTCACTATAATCTTCTAAAAGCGGCAAGAGCACCGAAACACTCCGCTGCTTATGATTGAGTCGAGGAACTTTTAAGACTCGGTTATCTTGTAAAACTCGCTCTATTTTCCTTCGGACCTGTGTGGTAAACTGCTGTTTTTTGGTTTGAATGTGCTCGCGGATCAAACGAATTCCGAGAGAGATGAGTGTAATTACAATCAAAAAAAACACTTCAAAAACCAGCAAAAATTGAACTAGGTTTTCAAAACCTTTTTCGCGGCAAAAAATCAAACAATCTGCCAACTCTCCAAAGTAAGAAATCCAAAATTCCATATCAGCTTACCAGATGACTTTTGATTTTAGCTAATAAAATCTCAAGGTTAAAAGGTTTGGTAATGTAATCTCGAGCACCCACTTTTAATCCCGCGATAACATCTTCTGTTGTCGATTTTGAAGAAATAAAAATCCATTTAAGAGGCAGTTCGTACAGCCGGTTTGCCCGCTGAAATAAATCAATGCCATCTCCTTCGGGAAGCATCCTTTCAGACAGTACCAAAATCGGCTTGTATCCCTTTTTCAACGCCTCAATAAACTCTTCACCATTGCGCAAACGCGTAACAGGCCAACCTCGCGCCTTAAGTGCAAACTCAAGCATTGAGCCCAACTCTTCTTCGGGTTCAACAATGAGAATTCCCCGCTCTTTATGAATCAAGTCTCGATGCACCTCGCTCCATTTGATCACATTTCCCTCTCGACCTTTTAAGGCTCTCTCATAGACTTCTTCACTGCGTTTCAACAATTGATGTAAACTCGTGCCGTCTTCAGGAAAAGAAACAATACCCGCTCCCAAATCTAAAGGGCTCTCTTTTTTATTGAATTTCAGATTGAGATCTCCTAAAATTCTCTCAATTAACGGATGCGAATCTTTCTTGTTGGCCCCTTCAAGAAGAATCACAAATTCACCTTCTCGACGAATAGAAACGATATCTGAGAGACGCAACTGAGCGGCGATTTCCATTCCCAAATTTTGGTTCCAACGGCAAAAAGCTACGGTATCCATTCTTTCTCTAACAGAATGGAGCTGTCTAATTCCTACGCGAACGAGGGTCAATGCATCATTCTGACGAATCACTCGCGAAAAGGTTTCTAGCCCGCGTTGCAAAAAGCCTCCAAAAGAAAGCACCCCATTGGTTCCTTGCTTATTGAGTCGCATCAGCTGAGCTTTCTCTAATTTCAGCTGATGGCTGAGCAAATGTTGCAGAGCCACTTTATCACTAACTTCTAAATAAGCGTTCGCTCCACAAGAATAAGCGAGGGCCGCTCTTTTTTTAGACCGACCGACGACAATGACTTTGACCGAGGCTGAGCGTTCGTCTAAGCGAAGCTCTCGAATCTTTTTCAAACTCTCTTCGCCTTGGTCAACCATTAAAACGAGGGTCGCAACGAGAGGACTCAAATTTTCGACAATTTGCCAAGCCTCTTTCACCGCTCCCCATTCCGTTTCAACTTGAATTCCCTCATTCAAATAATTTTTTAATCGGTTCATCGTGCTTTCACGGCCCCAGACCCATATCCTCTGCGACCCTAAAAGATTGCCATAAAAATTCTGATAAACAAACCAGGTTAAATACCTCAGATTGCACTCATAAGAAAGAATGCCCGTTTGAGTTCGCTCTAACAAAGGAAGAATGCGAAGCTCTTCTCGCTCTTCATGCAACACAATCAAGCTATTGTGTTGCATCGCCACATTTTCAAATATTTGCCCATTCTCTCGACTTTCTTCTTTCCATTCTTCTTTCCATTCTTCATTTTGCTCTGAGCCATTAAAGGCCTGTGAGTTCCCCTCCACCAGCAAGGCCCCATCCTGTACTATCAGCGTTTTTCCCTTTGCAAAGCGATTTTGCAAACGTTTTAATTCTTGAAAACTCGATGCTTCTGCAAATTGAAAATGGTGATTGAGAGCCAACTTTTGAAATCGCTGGCTAAGAATGAAATCTTGAGAGACCAGAACCAAATCGAGGTTAGGCACCTCTCCTTCAATCGAACCTTCGAAGCGGCTCCAATTTGGGAACTGAAAACAAACCATCAATTCCGCGATAAAACCCTTTAGCTCGTCTGCCTCAATGAAGTGCAGCTGTTCTTTTTCTAGCAAGTCTGCAATCCTCATATCGAGCTTGCGGCAAATCTCTGACACACGCCCTAGGCCAAACGAAGAAGCCGTCCCCGCCAAACGGTGAATAATGCGTCTAAATTCTTCTAAAGCCTCTCCCTCTCCGGTTCGGGTATATTCTTCACAGAGGTCGTTCAAGCGCTCAATCTTAGCAGGTGCCGAATCTTTAAAGTTCTGACTGATGTCTTGCAAAAGCAATTCGTCTTCTGTCAATTGGGGCTCTTCGAGCAAAACCCTAAACATCGAATGAACCGCCGAAAGCTCTAACGGTTTGTTGAGCACTAAATCAAAGTGAAGTTCGTTTTTTAAGTAAGTGTAGTCTTTGGGATGACGATAAGAGTTACTCACAAAAGCAAATCGCGTTTGCTCAGGTTGTTGCCGCATCAACCACCGATAAAAGTCTAACCCGTTGCCTTCTTCTAATTCTGCGTCAATGATATAAGCCGAGTAACTGCGCTTTTTTAGCAATAACATCGCCTCTTTTACTGAAGCGACACCTTCGACAAAATAGCCGTCGTTTTCGGCGACCCGTTTGATCAGCGAAGTAAAATCACTATCGTCATCGACTAATAAAATCTCTTTTTGCACTACATATACCGATTCTTTTATTGTGAGTATGATATCACAAATCCATTTTTCTGCCTGCAATGAATTCAAGATATGACAAAGAGGCTTTTTAAAGCAAATATTAGCCATGAAGAAAACAGCAATTCACCACACACCAATGCCTTATTTTCAAAAAAAAACATTCTCCCTTGAATTCAACGCCGGATTATTTAACTTGGGCCCGCTTTTTAAGCATACAACTCACTTACAACAAGGGACAAATGATGAAACATATTTTGATGATTTCTTCTGCCGCTTTACTCATGACAAGCTGCGCTTCTTTAAGTTCTTACCAAGACGCTCGCACATTAGAGCAAGGAAAAGCTCAAATGTTTATCGGTGGGGGAACATACACCGAACAATATCCAGAGCAAAGTGATCAAGTCGCTCAAGCCATTTCTGAGGCAATCGAAGACTACAAAACACCTTTAATTGAAGCGGGTCTTCGCGTGGGTGTCATGGAAAAACTCGATCTAGGTCTGAAGTACACTATTCCCGGTGGAATCGTTTTTGACGGAAAATATCAATTGCTCGGTGGCAAAGAAGATGTTTTCGCCATTTCTTCGGGCGCCAAGGTCGGTTACCTTTCAATTAAGCAAACCGTAACTGTCGATGGCCAAGATCAAACTTCCGAATGGACCACCATTGACGCCACCGTCCCCCTTTACCTTTCTTACTATCCCCTAAGCTGGCTGAGCGTCACCGTATCTCCAGATTACACCTTTCGCCACTCAACCTCTTCTGAGGGAGGGTCAACAAATGCAAACGTCTATGGCGCCAACGCTTCATTAAAACTGGGATCAGACTGGGGACTTGTTGTCGAATACGGCTATCATCTGACTGATGCAGAAGGAGTCGACGCTTACCAACAAGCAGGTGCCGTGCTTTACTGGCCCATCAGCTTTGGCTTAAAAGACTTGTTTAACTTCTAAACAAATAAAAACGCTGACCCCGTCGGCAGTTTTGATTTGTTTTCACCTATGCAAAGGCTGCCTCTCAATGAAAGGCAGCCTTTTATTTTTGCCGGTTATTTCTCAAATTCTACAAACTTAATCGCGAGAACGCCCTCCTAAAAGACCTGCGCGCATCGCCCAATAAAGCAACATCATAATCGAACCAATCGCCGCAGCAACATAAGTTAAACCCGCTGCATTCAACACCTTCTTCACAGTTTCATCTTCTTCACCCTGTTGAGTAATCCCCAATTGCACCAACTTATGGCGCGCACGCGCCGAAGCATCAAATTCAACAGGAACGGTAACTAACGTAAATAAGGTTGAGGCTGCAAAAAGCGCCACACCGATTAAAGCCACGCCCCTGCCCATGCCCGCACCTTGAGCCGACCCCAACACAATTCCCGCAATAATAATCCACGGGCCGAGCATCGAACCTATGTTTGCCACAGGCACAATAAACGATCTAAACCACATGAGAGCATAACCTTTGGCGTGTTGAATTGCATGGCCCACCTCGTGAGCGGCAACACCCGCCGAAGCCGCGCTGATTCCGTGATAAACATTGGGTGACAAGGCGAGCGTTTTTGTCATTGGGTTGTAGTGATCAGATAAAAAACCTTGGACTTCAACAATTTGCACATCGTGAATTTGCGCATCATCTAAGACGCGCTGCGCCACTTCGCGACCCGTCAATCCACTGCGAATCCGCAAATTTTGTCCCTTTGCAAAGGCCGACTTCACCGAAGCTTGCGCCGCAAAAGAAATGATGGCGATCACCGCAATAATCAATAAATAAAGTGGATCGAAAAACATAATTTCTCCTACTAAAATGCATTCTTTTTCCAAGGGAAAATAGCAAGAATTCTCTGCAAAAGTTGTGAATAGACTGTTGTTTATTTGGGGATTATTTGGGGATTTCTTGTGGGCACCTCTCTTAAAGCGCTAAAAACCACGACATTTAAAGAAAACCACAAGATCTTGTTTTTTTTCCTTTATACTCACAAGATATTGTGTCTATATTTCTTCGAAGTCGTCGGAAAAAACAGTGGAATACGGTGGGCTTCCCAACGATCCCGACCCGGTCCTTTGGCTCCGTTGGGGCTTAACCATAAGGGCCTTTAAGCGAAAAGCAGATAAGACTTTAGAAACCATGCAACCAGGGAAAGTGGAATGATTTTATACATAAGAAAGCGAGATGGGCAAAAGGCTCTCTTTAATCCAGACAAAATTAAGAATGCGATCAAAAAAGCCTTTTTGGCCAAACAGATCCCCGCTAAAGAATCCGAGCTGGATTCCCTCGTGCAAAAAGTTATTGTCGACATCGAGTCTAAATACCTCGATCATTCTGTACCCTCAGTAGAACACACCCAAGACATTGTCGAAGCCACCTTAATGCGCGAAGGCTACCTCGACGTTGCCCGGGCTTATATTCTGTATCGAGCTCAACATCAAATCCAAAGAGAGCAACAAACTCTAAGCGATATTCAAGAGCATCGCCTGATGATTCTCGACGAAAAAGGCGAGCGCATTCCCTTTAGTCAATCTTTTTTCTTTAACCGTTTGCGCCGCTTGGCCGAAGGTCTCGAATACATCGATCTCGAAAGTCTAATCGCTGAAATCAGCAAAAACATCTATTCTGACATGCCCCTGCTTGAAGTTGATGAAATGATTCTCAACTGCATCAAACAAAGGGTCGAGTCTCACTACAACTATTCCTATCTCGCCAGTCGCATCGTTCTCGACCGCCTTTACAAAGGCATTCTCAATTCAGAGTTTGGCATCGAAGGGCTTCAAGAAGCCTACGAAAGCAACTTCGCTCAATACCTGCAAACGGGGGTTGATTTTGATTTACTTGATGGTCGACTCAAAGAGTTCGACCTCAATAAAATCGCCAAAGCCCTCGTCGCAGAACGCGACAAAAACTTGATGTACCTCGGCACTCAAACGATCTACGATCGTTATTTATTAAGAGAGCGCAATAGAGAGCGCTCCATTTTTGAGTTGCCTCAATACATGTGGATGCGCGTCGCCATGGGTCTGGCGGTGCGCGAGAAGCAGCGCGAGGATTGGGCGATCGAGTTCTACGAGCTGATGTCGCAGCTCTACTATGTCCCCTCGACGCCGACCCTCTTCCACGCCGGCACCAGCCATCCGCAGCTCTCGTCGTGCTACCTGACGACGGTCGACGACGACCTGCGCCACATCTTCAAGTGCCTGGGCGACAACTCGCAGCTCGCCAAGTGGTCGGGGGGCATCGGCAACGACTGGACGAACATCCGGGGCACCGGCTCGCCGATCCGTTCGACCCACGTCGAGAGCCAGGGCGTGATCCCGTTCTTGAAGATCGCCAACGACGTCACCAACGCCATCAACCGGTCCGGGAAGCGGCGCGGCGCCACCTGCGCTTACCTGGAGACCTGGCACTACGACATCGAGGACTTCCTCGA
>JBNKYI010000058.1:0-10233 GCA_050300815.1 Fibrobacterales bacterium | reverse complement strand
ATAGGTAAGTCCTTCAAAGACACAAGGTAAAAGAGAAAGACCCAAAGCGGTTCTACCGACTTGCCTTAACGTCGAACGACGAATTCCTAAACCCGCCCGCAACAAAATAATGACTAAGGCAAAGTTCTGTAAAAAGGGCGCAACACTCCAGAGCCCTTCAGGAACTAAATCTTTGCCCCCCATAGACCAGGCCACTCCAAAAAGTGTGAGCCCCAAAACACCGGGCAACCCAACCTTTTCAAAGGTCTTAAAAGTGAGCCAGCCCCCCAACAATAAAAGTGCGATAAAGAGATCGAAAGTCATCTCACAAAGTTAATCTCAATGTGTCGCGTATCGTCGCCTGTTGCTTTAAATCCATTCAATAATTTGCCCTTTTGAAGGACGTCTCTAAAAATTACTGTTATAGAACAAACGAATTTTATACTGTGATTCAATGCTGCACCTCTAAGGGAGCGTTATGATGATCTTGTTCATGAAATCAGCATTTACACCTTTTCACTATATTTCATGCATATCACAAAAATCAAAATTCGGTAAAACAGAACTGGCCATCGAATGCGATCTACGGCGAGCAGGTTCAAAAAAAAGGATTCTAGCCCTGGCAGTTTAACTGCATGTCGTAGCCAAGTGTGTCGGTATTTTTTTATCATAAAAAAATCTTCTTCTGAATTTTCAAGCAACACCCTCAACCCTGTTTGAGCAAAATTTTTCATCCTTCTCATATACGATTTTACATCTCCAACAGGGGGATGTTTCACGCCTATTTTCGTCTGAAAATCTAGCCATACCCCATTGCGATGCAAACGCGCACCCATATCGTAATCTTCACCGCCCCAATCATTAAAAGAGGAATTAAAACCATTGATGGCTTTGAATTTTTTAGCGGGAATGCAGACGTGACCTGTTGCGAAATAGCGATAAGAGAGAGGAGCAGCTGATTTTTTATTCCAAGGGCCGCTTTGTTGAAGATAGTGAGAAAAACCAGAAGATTCAACGCCCTCGTAATTGACTCGGCCAATGATAGAGTGATCGGTCTTGCGCCCTTCTAAAATTTTGACCCAGCGATGTAAAAATAAAGGGTCAAAGGTGCAATCGCCATCCACAAAAATCAACCATTCACCTCTTGCGTGGTTTGCCAAAGCATTACGACATTTTGAGCGCCCCTGATTTATATAAGAGCGATAATAGTAACGATCTGTCGCCGCATTAATTTCTTCAAAGAGATCTGAAGACCCATCATCTGAGCCATCGTCTAACATAACCACTTCGCAATCTTCAGGCATCTCTAAATTATTAACCGCGTTAAAGACATCAATCGCTCTTTCACCCAAATTGTAAAGAGGCATCAGCAAAGAGATCTTCATTGCGGTTCTACCAGTTCATAAAGGGCCAATCCTAAAATACGTTCTCTCGATGCGAGATACTCTGCTAATTTCATCTCAACCACATGTCCTTCTTTCGCACTCGCATGTCTAAACGTAGGGATTTCTCCCTTCTTTAGAAAAACAAATCCTGTATGACTGACCCATAACCAATCGAATTGATCGACCAACGCGCCAACTAAAACTTTATCTTCACCTTGCCAAGGCTGGCTCAAGACTTCTTTTACTTTGGCTTTGCTAATATAAGAGAGCGGAGTAATAGGATCTTCTCCTGTAAATTTTAAATGATGAAAGCCATAGAATTTTTTTCGACCCGTCGTTCGTTCGGCCTTAAGATCATTTAACGTCTCAAAAGGTTTTAAGTACGTTCCATTATTCTTGGTCCAATCTTCAATAAAAAAATGATTACGCGTACTAAATCCAATCTCCCCCTTAAAATAGCGAATCTCTTGCAGTCGATTAAACACTTGGTTAGAGTCTGTCGCATAGGTCAAAGCCATGACGTGCTCTAAGTAAGTTACACAGTCAAAATGTGAGGTCAGCATTAGCGGTTCCCTTTTAATATCTCCCTGAGTACCTTCTCCTGTAGGAGGGCTCAAATAAGGTCGACCCAGAAAATATTTTGAAAAATAATCGATGCGCTCTTTAATGTTTTTGCCGTGATCTAAAGTTTGATAAACACTCTCCATTTCCATTAAAGACGCCCTTTCGGGATCATAGTAATTCTCCAACTGAGTCCAGAGACGGTCCATCATTTTTTTCACTTGATAGTCAGGCACTTTATAATCGTTTACATAAAGCGTAGCCACTAACGTATCTCCTGATGAGGGATAAAAATAGCCGACCAGTCCGTGGGTCTCGGCGACAAAACCCGTTTTAAATCGAGTGGCCCAAGGATAAATCATTTCTGTCATTCTCGTTCCCGAAGCTCCTGTTTCAGTCGCATAATTCAAACTTTTTTGAAAAATATCGCCATAGGGTTTCTTTAAAATTTTTTGCAATATCAAATTGATATGACGAGGGACAACCCGATTTTGGTAACTCAAACCCGAACCATCTTTAATCACCCAACTCGAATCGTTAATTCCTTCGCGGTGCAAAAATTTTTTCACCCATTTAATCCCTTGCTCTTTATCCCCTCTTTCTCCGTGGGCAAAAGGCACCTGCCTTAAGACGAGCTCGGCAAACAAATTGTGCGAACGAGTATTTACGACATCGACGACTTCCTTAAGAGTTCGACCCGTCCACATAAGGTTTCGGTATTCGGGATAATCTTTTTTAACTTCTTCTCGGTTCCAGATCACACCATTCTCTGCGAAGGCCCTTTTAACGGCCTCGAGAAAAATCCTTTTGGGGTCGCGCACAGGGAATTCAAAACTCAAAGGCAAAGCCTCTTCTTTGACTTGCCCCGTTACACTGACTTTTTCTTTTTGCGGGTCAATCCCATAGATCAGATGAGTGCGACCCTTTTCTAAGAGCTCGACCTTTGAAGCGATCTCTACTCCTTTAAGAAAAGGTTCTACTCGAACAAGCGCCTGTTTTTTGCCTTCTTCTTTTTCAACGACAATGTCGAGGCAGTTTTCTTGAAAAATCCATGGCGAAATTTTGGCCCCAAAGCAGCGGTTGTCAAATTTATGTTCCCATACTTCGGGATAATTGACATCTTCAAATCTCGGATTCACTAATTCCACTTCTCCCCACAATGTGTCAATGCCGATAGCGCGAATGTTGCGAGCCAGCAAAGCGAATTCGCTAAATTCGCCTTCTTGATGAAACCTCGTGCTGTTGCTGGGATCCCCCGTTCCCTCAATCTCAAGCCTTCCCCAAAAGGTTTTGCCATACTTTTCGCCATAAAAGCGCACGGGAGTTTGAAATCGGTATTCGGGGCCTAACCATTCTAGGGCCGAAGCGGTCGTCATGGTTTTTAAGGTCGAAGCAGGTCGATAAGGGGAGTCGGCGTCAATTTGATGAAGCCACTTTTTGTTTTTAATCGAATAGACGGTTAAACTCAAACGCCCTTCGGGAACGGTGTTGCGAAAAGAATCAACAAAAGATTTCTCAAAATCTTGCACCGACATCGGAGAAATAGAGCGCAGTGGAGCCTCGGTAGCGCCGAGCCCAGATAAAAAAACAAAAAATAAAAAGAGCCCTTTGGCAACAAAGGGCCTCAACAAATTACTGACTGACCTCGGCAAAACGTTCAAAATAATCCGGAAATGTTTTAGATGTACAACGTGGGTCTAAGATAGTCACTTCTTGGCCCAAAGCCACCAGTGAAAAACACATCGCCATGCGGTGATCATTATAGGTCGCTATTTCTGATATTTTCATCTCAGTCGGAGGGATAATTTCAATAAAATCTTCTCCTTCAACCACCTCTGCTCCCACTTTGCGCAGCTCGGTGGCCATGGCGCTGAGACGGTCTGTTTCTTTAACCCGCCAGTTGTAGATATTTCGAATTGCCGTAGGGCCTTCGGCAAATAGGGCCGTCGTTGCAATGGTCATGGCCGCATCGGGAATGTGATTGAGGTCGACGTCAACGCCTTTGAGTTGACCGCGAGTCACTTTAATGGAATTTTCGAACCACTCAACTTGCGCGCCCATCTTTTCGAGAACTTCAGCAAAACGTTTATCTCCTTGCACACTGGCGCTGCCGACTCCAACCACCTCAACACTTCCACCTTTAATCGCCGCGGCGGCGAGAAAATAAGAAGCCGAACTGGCATCGCCTTCAACAAAGTACTCGCCCGGGCTTCGATAGGTCTGCCCTCCTTTGATTCGGAAAGACTGATAAGCTCGGTTCTCTACCTCGACGCCAAATTTTTTCATCACATCAAGAGTGATTTCAATGTAAGGTTTTGAAACGAGCTCTCCAACCACTTCAATTTCAAGATCGCCCTGAAACAGAGGGGCCGACATCAAAAGTGCCGTTAAAAACTGAGAACTGATGTTTCCTCTAATTTGCGTCTTGCCTCCCGCCATTGCTTTACCGTGAATTTTGAGGGGAGGGTAACCTTCATTCCCCAAGTATTCAACTTCGGCACCAAGCAATCGCAATGCATCAATTTGATCACCAATGGGGCGTTCATACATGCGAGGTTCACCGGTCAGAGTAAATACACCTCGGCTGGCACATAGGGCTGCGGCGAGGGGGCGCATTGCCGTGCCCGCGTTTCCCAAAAAGAGTTCAGGAACATTTTCTCCGTTGAAAACACCACCCACACCTTCAATCTCTAATCCAGATGTCGTCAGTTCCCATCTTACGCCCATCGACTTGAGCGCCGAGAGCATATGATTCACATCGTCAGAATTTAACAGATTTTGGACAGTTGTTTTTCCTTCGGCCAAAGCGGCGAGCAACAGAATGCGATTCGAAAGACTTTTAGAACCGGGCAAAGTGACTTTGCCGTTGATTTGATTAATGACCGATAAGGTGAGTTTTTCCATGAATGTGCCCGGTGAGAATCTCGTTGATTTTCTCAAATTTAACAAACTGGCCTAATTGATTGGCGCTAAAAATGGCAGCGCCCAAGAGCATCGCGCGACTCTAATCTGCAAACGAAGTTAACTGGCCTAATCAATTGGAGCTAAAAGTGACCGCAACCCAGAGTGTGATTGTAAACGGGCTTGAAAACGAAGTGTGACTCTTCCTTCTTGTTCAAATAGACCTGTATTTATCGACTGAGCCTAGAAAATCAGCACCAATCAATTAGGCCAGTTTGTGAATTTAAAGCCTCTCGCTTTAGAATAGCATCTGTCCCTGTGGCTAGAGCGACTAATTGTTAAATTTGGCCTTTTAACTGCGCGGGGGTCTCAAATGAGAAAATGGCGTATTGAGGATTCAGCTGAGCTTTACAACATCACAGGTTGGGGTAAAGACTATTTTAGAATCAATTCGAAGGGCAATATCGAAGTGTGCCCGCGCGGCCTCGAAGGTCCTGCAGTCGATTTGCGTCAAATTCTTGACGAGATTCAATTAAGCGACATTTACCCCCCGGTATTGCTGCGTTTTCCCGACATTCTCGATTCGCGCATTGAGCGTCTTTCGGATTGTTTTGAACGCAGCTCCAAAGAGTTTAACTACCGGGGAAAATACTATTCGGTCTATCCCATCAAGGTAAATCAGCAGCGCCCAGTGGTCGAAGAGATTGTTCGCCACGGCAAGAAATTTAACATTGGCCTCGAAGCGGGGTCTAAACCCGAACTGCATGCGGTATTGGCGATTATGGACAATCCCGATTCTCTAATCGTTTGCAACGGTTATAAAGACTCTGAATTTATTGAGCTGGCCTTGCTCGCTCAAAAAATGGGCAAGCTCGTTTTCTTAGTGGTAGAAAAACTCAATGAACTCAAACTCATTCGACAAATTGCCGAAAAACTCGATGTGCGCCCCAACATTGGCATTCGCATCAAACTCAGCTCGTCAGGATCGGGCAAGTGGGAAGAGTCTGGGGGAGACCAGAGCAAATTTGGCCTCAACTCTTCTGAGTTGATGGAAGCTGTAGCCTATGCCCGTGAGAATAATTTGATGGATTGTCTGCGCTTAATCCACTTTCACTTGGGATCTCAAATCACCAACATTCGAAAAATTAAGGCCGGTTTTCGCGAAGTGGCTCAATTTTATGTTCAGTTGGCTCAACTCGGTTGCAAAATCGATTTTGTTGACATTGGCGGAGGGCTCGGGGTCGACTACGACGGTTCGGGAACCTCTTTTGACAGCAGTGTCAATTACTCTGTACAAGAATATGCCAACGACGCGATTTATTCTCTGATCAGTGCCGCAGATAAACACGAATTGCCTCATCCTAACCTAATTTCTGAATCGGGAAGAGCGTTGACGGCTCACCACTCTGTTTTGCTGTTCAATGTTCTTGAAGTGGCCCAGCCCCCAATTTATGATGCCGAAGAGCACCCAGTCACCGAAAATCATCACGAACTGGTAAGAGATTTACAAAAGATTTTAGGCTCTCTCAACTCGCGAACTCTGATGGAACACTGGCACGACACTTTGCAAATTCGCGAAGACGCTCTCGATCTTTTCAGCCTTGGCATGCTCGATCTCGAAAACCGCGCGATGGTCGAAAGGCTTTTTTGGGCCATCGCCCGAGAGGCGTTGCGTATCAGCCAAGATCTAAAGCATCGCCCCGAAGAGCTTAAGGTTCTAAGCAAACGCTTGGCCGACAAATACTTTTGCAACTTCAGCCTCTTTCAATCGCTCCCCGACTCTTGGGCCATTGACCAACTTTTTCCAATCATTCCTGTGCACCGTCTCAATGAAAAGCCCGAGCGTTTGGGCACCATACAAGACATCACTTGCGACTCTGACGGAAAAATTGATCGCTTTATCGGCGTTCAAGACTACTCTTCTACTCTACCCCTGCACGCCTTTGACAACAAAGAACCCTACTACCTTGGCGTTTTCTTAGTGGGAGCGTATCAAGAAATCTTAGGCGATTTACACAATCTTTTCGGTGACACCCATGCCGTCCACATTTCTGTCGACAAAGAGGGATACACCATTGATAAGGTCATTGATGGGGAATCGGTTGCGGATGTGCTCGACTACGTGCAATTTTCAGCCAAAAAGTTGGTTAAGAACATGGAAACCTGGGTGGGAACTTCGATTAAAGAAGGCAAGCTGACCCTCGAACAGGGCAAAGTTTTTCTCGCTAATTACCGTTCAGGCCTCTACGGTTACACTTACCTCGAAGAATAACCAAAATGTAAGCTCGTCATCTTCGCAAAAAGCCTTAGACTTATAAGGTATGGTGCTGAAAACAATTCAATTTCCCACAGAAGACTTAATACTTCAATCCGATTACCTAAAAAATAAGGTGACGGCGTTGTGTAAGTTGCCTAGCTCTGCAGTTCGCGAAAGCATCGGCGATCGGCTCGAAGAAATATTGCGCTACGCCCACTACCATATTCAATGCGTGGCGAGCTATCAAGATCTAATGGGAATTTCGAGCACTCTCTCTTATGAAAATCACACAGAAGGCCTCGCTTCACTGTTGCTCTCTGTCGAAGATGAATCTATTTCTGTTGCTCACTTGCAGGTTGAAATCATGCAGTGGTACTCTGTCGTTTCTAAGTCGCTTTCTTTTTGAACTGACCGGGTTGATCACGGTGTTTTACCGCAACGACGGCACTTATAAGCGGGAAGATAGGTCCAAGCCGACCACCACATCGCTCCCCCAATAACCCATCCCCATTTTCTGATAACGAGACCTGCGATGACCCCAATGGCAAAGAGTAATGGGAAAATCAAAAGCTTGGGGCGAGAGAGTTGTTTCGAGCCGCAAGAGGGGCAAGTTCTGCGCGCGCTATTTTTTGCAACCTCTTCTTCAGCCCTTTCTAACTTCTCTTCATCTTCGTCGTGAAGTTCTCCTTCTAGCACAGGTATGAACTCTTCATGCGCATTTTCAATCTCACCCGCCTGATACTTTCGCAGGTGTTTTTCAGCTTCTTCCCACTGCTCTGCGAGAACGTACAACTTAACCCCACCTAGGGCATAAGAAGCCAAGGGATAAGCACTCACCGTGCCCTCATCTCGCATCTCGACCTCAATCCCAAAGCTCTGTAAATAAAGCTTCAAAATAGAGGCTTCTTCAGCGGTGTTCAAAGCCGTTAAGAATTTCTTGGCCACTTTACTTCACATTTTCAGCCACAGAGTCTGAGGCCAAAGAATCCACTTTTAACGAATCCGTTGTTATCGAAGACTCTGTAGACACCGCTGGCAAACGCAGTGCCGCCTTCTCAAGATTTTCTAAACCTTTCTCAAAAAAAGGCCCCATGAAGCGGTCCATCAACAAAGCCATGTATCGACCAATCAAGTCGTATCCCATCTCACCGCCAAACGACCAAGTCACTAAGGTTTTTTCTCCCTGATCGCCCTTCGCTTCTAAAAGCCACTGACTATGCGCTTTATTCTTTTTGCCAAAGTGAAGTTCGGTTTCAAAGCGTCGCCCTTCTTCAACATAAGTGAGTATTTGACTGCCTTCACCCGAAGTTTCGCTTACCCAAGACATCGTTGCGCCCACTCCACTGCTGGGGTCTGAAAAAGTATACTTCATTGTCGAATCCGCTTCCATCCAAGGCGACCACTCGGGCCACTGCCTCAAATCTTCGACAGATCGCCAAATTTGTTTTTGAGAAAGGGGAATCAAACGACTCCGGCTGACAGTGAACTTCGAGTCTAGAGAAAAACCGACGATCACAAAGATCAGGATCACTGAAATCAACACCGCTAAAAAGATTTTCCACATTTTCATAAGTCTCTCCAAAAGGGTTTACAGGTAAATGGCATAGGTTAAAGAAAGGTTTGTTTGGGCCGACACAAAACTGTATTTGCGACTTGTCAAATTGAGTGCAGCCGTTTCGATAGAGAAAATAAAGGCTTTGATGCGAAATTCAATAAGAATTGCCGCAGAAATTCCCACGCCTACCTCTCCGTAAGAAAGAATTGCGCAGGCATCTCGAATATCTGCCGGGGCCAAATCGTCAGTGAGATAACCACTTGCGGCATCATAGCATGCAGAATCTCCTGAGTCTTCGGTGAGGTAAGCGGTGCCTTTGATGCGGCCAAGGCCCATGCCTAATCCCAATCCCACCTTTCCCCAATAGGGCCAATCTGAATTTTCGTCGCGCCCAAAAACATAAAATAGCGATGGATTGGCAAAGAGGTTCACCATATAATAGTAGGTGTGTAGATCAATTTCTTTTTTCTCGTCGTCTCTGGTAATGGTCTGATCAAATCCCATGTTGTACATATAGCCCACAGAAACGCCCCAAGCAAATCCCGTTTCGCCAAAATAATTGTTAGGAAAACTCAGCGATAAGGTGGGAAAGGGAGTAAGACTCGAAGACTGAGAGCTCAACAAGGTGTTCTCATTGAAGCGGTTGAGATCCATCTGAGAATAAGAAAAAGACAAACCTACTTCGAGGTAGCTGCCGTCAAGCCACTTAAACAGCGCTGATCCACAGTCGCTCTCTTTGATCTGTGCATAGAGTTCTGTGCAAGTCGACTCAGAAAAAGCAGGCACAACCGACCAAATAAAGAGTAAAATCACCGAAAGAATTCTCATAGATGCTAAGATAGCAACCCAAATTATTCAGAGGGATAAGCAAAAAGATATGATTCAACCTTTTATTGCTGAATTCAAGGACCGAAGCCTCGAAAAAGAATATCTCGAGGGAACTCTTGATCGCAATCAGGTAAATACGATGCTCTTTTACATCGTAATGATGATTCCTAACATGTATCAACTTTTTGTTCTCTACCTCGAAATGGGTTTTTCAAACTCATTTTTTATGGCAACCCTTATCAACTGTATTCTTTTTCTCGTGATATTGGCCAGTTGCAGAAACTTTTTAGGACCGCGCAACCCTTACCTCATGCACCGTTTGCATTTATCGATCTGGTTCTTGTTCACCATCGCTCACTTTAGCCCCCTTGCTCGCAGCGTTGGTTTGGGAGAATACACGTTGATGTTTATCCCTCTGCTGATCTTTGCAATTCATTTTATTTTGCCCCTGCCCATCACCCACGTTATTGTTCTTGTTTTTGGAGTAGGGCTTATTTGTTATTACGACCTTCATACCCAAGGAGGTCATTATTATCGGATTTCAAATCAGGTCTTTTGGTTATTGTTTGCCCTATCTGCTTTGGTCGCTTATTCGGCGAGATTTACAGCAAGCTATCAGCGGCGCAGTCTCTTTGAACATTGGCACAAAGAACGTCAGCACTCTAAAGAAAAAGAAGAACTTTTTGCCATACTCGCCCACGATTTAAGGGCCCCGATCAACACTCAAGCTCAATTATTGAGATTGGCCAATATGTTTTGGGATGTCA
>JBNKYI010000057.1:0-10343 GCA_050300815.1 Fibrobacterales bacterium | reverse complement strand
CCATTTCTTTGAGCCACTCTTTTTGGGGATTTACCCATGTTTTCAAATTCAACTTATACCGCTTTAAAAACTCTCTGGCTTTTTGGGGCTCATCGTCTGTGTTTAGCGCAACGATTGCATATTTACCCGTCGCCGCTAAGCTGTCTAAAACAGGGAGTGATTTGCGACAAGGCAAGCACCACGTCGCCCAGACATCGATGTACACTTCTTTCGACTTTAGGTCGCTAAAATCCACGGGCTTTCCCGTTTCTAAATCTTCAAATCCGTCTGCCCATACAAAAGAGATAAAGGTTAATATCAACAATCGTTTTTTTATTTTCATCAGTATCCCACAGTGTTTGAGTATTGCCCACCCATATCAATCCATTCAATAATGCGTAACAAATCTCGATTTTCTTCTGCAAAAGTTCTTATGACTCCCGCAGAATCTTTAGCCCAGATCGCTGTGTGATCATAACTCAATGTTTTAGGTAAAATCTCAGCAGGAGCATCTGGATTTAACTTCTTATTAAACAGCACCCACACCAACGGACTGCGCGCCGCCCCGCCTCCTGAGACCAAGCCTAAGCTATCCCCCTCGACGACCCAACGATCAGCCCAGAGTCGTTCATAAACCGAAGAGGGCGTTTTAAGATCTGCTCCATTCAAGCTATCAACACCTATCAATTCATTAGAGCCTATCTCTAAATTCAATTCACCACCTTGAGTCGTATAGGTTTTATTTCCGTGACAACTGTTGCAGCGGCGATTGAAAATACTTTGAATCGTATTTTCTTTATTGGGGATAAATTTATTGAAAAACTCAAGTGTGTCACTGGCCAGACTGGGATGACTCTGAATATCTTCGGCATTGGCAAACGTTGCCGTGTGTCCTTTATTTTCTTTAATATTCGTCACTTCACCTGTTAGAGGATCTTCTACCAAATCTTCAATGACTTTGTTGCGATCGTGTCGAGCATGACAACCTGTGCAAATGCGATGTTCACCTGGCATCACTTGTATCCAACTCAGTTGACTGATCAACATCATTCCATTCGAATCCAATACTTGCACATGCAAGGCCTTCTCTGTAGGTGCCTCTATCGAAAAACTTCCATCGGGATGGACTGAGCCATAACCCACGACGCGCTCCTTTTCCAAATTGGTTTCACCGATATCCCCTCCCCTTAACTCTCTATCGACAGGTAAAGACACCGCTTCGAGCACTCTTACAAATTTTGCATTGCGATATTCTCTTTTAATCACCAGATGCCCATCTGTTGTCGAACGATCATAAACATCTGCGGTAAAGAAGCGCCCCGTTTTTTCATTCTTTTCATAACCCTCAACCACCCTCGAATCATCTCCTTTAATTCGATATGTTAATGGACTCCCCTTTTCATCAATAGGGATCGGATCATAATCATTGGTATTGGGATCATTATAAATCAGTTTGGGGGTGCCGCCCTCTTTATCAATAAGATAGAGACCATAATCTGAAAAACGATTTTCTCCCTCGCGCGCATTGAGATAAGGGGTGCCTGCTGCAATAATCATTTCTTGATCGCCATTCATGATCGGATGAGGTGTTTTATAAAGAAAACGAGGGGGATGATCTCGATCAAAGGGGTTTTCGGTTAGATAGGTTAGATTATCTTCGCTTTCAGAAATATCGAGCATCGCAATGGCTCCTCCTTCAAAGTCATCGCCTCGACGCATGATACTGCTCACTAAACCGCCATTGCGCAATTCACGCACATCAAGATAGGTTCTTCCGCCCGCCTCTTGCGGGGTTTGCGAACCATAAACCACAAACAATCCCGTGCCATCGGGATCTACTTTGAAAATAGGCATTCGATTAACTCGCCCTAAATGTTCCCACCTCGTAAAAAAGATTTCACCCGTATGGCTATAAACAATAGGATTCATATCATGGGATTGATTTTGACTGATCTGTTTAATATTGATGAGCTTTCTAGTCTTTGGATCCCGTTCTCCGATGTGAAGTTGAGGGGACTGCCTTCTTTCATACTCATCGACAATTTCATTGCGCGTACTCGTAAAGACAATGCGTCCATCGGGTAGATAATAGGGATCCATATCATCTCCCTTGGTCGTTAATTGCACAATTTCACTCGTCTCTAAATTCATTTCATAGAGATACCATTTTGTTCCCCTTGAGTTGCGCTCGCGCATACTAAAAATTAGATATTTCCCATCGGGGCTAACTTCGGGATCTAACGCCGCCCCCCACCGTTCCGAATTGGTTTCATTCCCACGGGTAAAAGGCGCTGTCAAATTGGTTAACTTTCCATTAGGAGACACCGGTCTTAACAAATAAATATCTGTTCCCGAATTAAACTCATTCACGTTTGAACGTTCGGGACGATGATTACTACTCAAACCCGGTTCTTTGACAAAAATCAGACCCGTCTGCTTCGAGCTCTCAATCACCGCATCTCCCGGTTCTATGCAGCCCGTCATCATTGCGACAAACGCCCAAATTCCCATTGCAATTCCGTGTTTCATTTCGTCCCCCTTAGAGATTAAACTGCACCCCGGCATAGATCAAAAAATTTTGCGTGAAACTCGTCGCCCCCGTTAAGTCAGGAACATAAATGCGGTCAATAACGCCATAACGCATAGCCCAACTCGCCTTAGTCCAATCCACATAAGACAATGCCCCTACTTGTAATAATCCACCGAGTTGATATTTACTACCAATGTAGGTTCCGGTTGTTCCCCCGCCCAGAAAGGGCCTAAAACTCGAATTTTTCTTTTTGTCAAAACCGGTCAGGAAGTAGTGAATTCCAAAATCCACATTAAAATACAAGTCGTTGTCGTACCATCTTACTCGCTGAATTTCACTTCGATTGTCTGTGCGAAAGAAACCTGCTCCCCCACCAATTTCTAAACCCCAATCAGGATTTATTTCAAAACCCAAGAACGACAGATTTAAATTGACCGTTGATCCAAACAATGCTTCTTGCTGAGCACCAATACTTAACGACCACTTGCCCGGCGAAAAGGATTCTGTTGCCCAAAGTAAATTCACGCAAAAAATTAATGTCCACTTATAATTCAAACCATACCCCTATTTTCCAGTATTGAAAAAAAAGCCAGTCTTTTCGATCAGTCCATTCATTCTGAACGAGCTCTGCACTTTGCGACATTTCAAAGTTCACACCAAATTTTTCATTTAATCGCTTATTCAAACCTGCGCCAAATTCTAAACTAGGAGTTTGAATCACATGAGCGCCAATGGCATCTGTGGGAACGGTCCAGCTCATGCCCCCACCTAATAGAGCGTAAGGCTCAATCCCACGTTGGTTTGACAACGGCAAAATCATAAAAATTCGCAAAGGAAAGAAATTCGCTGAGTTTCCAGCGACTGCACCCGCTGAGATACCCATGCCTACATAGTCATAAATCATGTGATATTCTAAGGCCAGCAAAGGACTAGAACCTGATAAACCAGCTTTAATGCCCACTCTATCACTCACGCCGGCCATAGCTCCATTCACCCACAAAAGACAAATCGGCAAGATTTTAGCCATTTTTACCATATTCATGGGTTTAATCTAATTCCGCTGGGAAAAAGTCGTGTCGGATTTTTTTGTTTTGTTGATTTATAGGGAGTTAGATGAAGGTTTTACCGTCGATTCGTAGGGCGAAAAAATATTTGAATAAAAAAAGAGGCCACCTCAATGAGGTAGCCTCTTTAAAGATCAGTAAGACTGAAATTATTCTGCTGTCGCAGCAACTTCAGTTTTAGCGGCTTTCACTTTGATTTCATTCTCAACGAGAGAAATCAAAGCCATGTCCGCAGCGTCACCTACACGGCTATCAGCAATTTTAAGGATACGAGTGTATCCACCTTGACGCGCTTCGTAGCGAGGACCGATTACTTCGAACAAGCCTTTGAGAACAGCAGGTTCTTGGACAAAACGGGCCGCTTGACGACGGCTAGTCAAATCGCCTTTTTTCGCATATGTGATCAAGCGTTCAACCAAAGGACGAACTGCTTTTGCTTTTTGAACAGTAGTTTTAACTTGACGATCAATTTGCTCTTCAGCCAAACCTTGTTTGATTACTGAAGTCGCCAAATTTTTGAGAAGAGCACGGCGGTGGCCATGATTTCTTCCGAGCTTAACTTTTTTTACACCATGTCTCATGATATTTCCTAATTCGCGTCTAGATATTCATCAACGTTCATACCAAAGGAGAGCCCCATGCCTACAAGTACTTCATTCAGCTCAACAAGTGATTTGCGACCGAAGTTTTTGTACTTGAGCATTTCTGATTCTTTGTTGCGAACCAGCTCTGCGATTGTGTGAATGTTGGCCATTCTTAAACAGTTTGAGGAACGTACAGAGAGTTCAAGTTCATCGACACGCATACGCAAAATATTCGCAATACGTTGACGCTCTTCGTCGTGAATGACTTCTTCTGCGGTTTCAAGATCACCTTCAAAGTTGATAAACAACTCAAAGTGATCCACAAGTAATTTAGCTGAATAGGCCATCGCATCTTCAGGATGAATAGACCCATCAGTCCAGATTTCGAGTTCCAGACGGTTGTAATCGGTCTTTTGACCTACACGTGTATCTGAAACCTTAAAGGCAACCTTAGTTACCGGTGAGAAGTTGGCATCAACAGCAATGGTGCCGATACTGGCATTCTCATCTTTAAGATCTTCAGCGATAACATAACCGCGACCATCTGAAATTTTCATTTCAACAGTCAACGACGCATTACCGCAAAGAGTTGCAATATGAAGATCGGGGTTAAGAACCTCAACA
Organism: Fibrobacterales bacterium; assembly: GCA_050300815.1. Lineage (GTDB taxonomy): Bacteria > Fibrobacterota > Fibrobacteria > Fibrobacterales > CAWVXU01 > JBNKYI01. The sequence goes on along the minus strand of JBNKYI010000057.1, from coordinate 5,562 downwards.
CCTGTATTCTCTTCAATGTTTGCTGCAGTGACTTTACCTTCACCAGAAACATCCAAACGAAGGGTTTCGTCGTGGTCAGACAAAAGTTTAACACGCAATTGCTTGAGGTTGAGAATAATGTCTGTGACATCTTCTTTAACCCCTTCAATGCTGCTGTACTCATGGTCAACACCATCAATTTTAATTGAAACCACGGCAGCACCTTGAAGTGAAGAGAGCAATACTCTTCTCATGGCATTACCGACAGTGATTCCCCAACCACGTTCGAAGGCTTCAAGAACAAACTTTCCGTATCTTTCATCCTCAGAGATTGATTCTCTGCGGATTTCTTTGGGCATTTGGAGTGCTTTCCACTTCATCCGTTGTTTCCTTGCTTGGATTAAACTCTTCTTTTCTTCTTAGGACGACAGCCGTTGTGAGGTACACCGGTTAAGTCGCGAATGCTTAGGACTTCAAGCCCTGCATTTTTGATTGCACGTACAGCCGACTCGCGACCTGCACCTGCACCGTTTACTTTGACATCGACCTTGCGCATTCCCAATTCATAAGCAGCCTTGGCCGCCTCTTCAGAGGCCATTTGAGCAGCAAAGGGAGTGCTCTTACGAGAACCTTTGAAGCCCACCTTACCCGATGAACTCCAAGAAACAACGTTTCCGCGATCATCAGTGATGCTTATGATAGTATTGTTAAAAGTGGCGCGAATTGTAGCCAAGCCTTGGAGGTCAGCGCGCTTTTTGCCTTTTTTAACCTTGATTTTTTCTTCTGTTGTTTCTTCAACTTGAACTTCAGATTCAGACACTATCAATTACTCCTATTTTTTCTTGCCAGCAACCGTTTTACGAGGGCCTTTACGGGTACGCGCATTTGTTTTGGTGCGCTGACCGCGGAGAGGCAGGCCTCTGCGATGACGAATACCACGGTTACATTGAATTTCAACCAGACGTTTGATGTTCAGGCTGATTTGAGTGCGTAGTGAACCTTCGACAGTGTATTCTTCTTCTACGACTTTGCGGATTGCAGCAACCTGATCGTCGGTGAGTTCACCTACGATAGTACGAAGATCCACATTAACTTTTTTGCAAATTTCACGAGAAGTATGAAGACCTACTCCAAAAATAGAGGTCAGACCATATTCAACCGTTTTATTGCTTGGAATATCTACACCAGTAATACGTGCCAATTTTAACTCCTATCCCTGTTTTTGCTTGTGACGTGGGTTTTTAGAACAAATAACCCTAACGGCACCTTTGCGACGAATGACTTTGCAATTCTCGCAACGGGGTTTTACAGATGCTTTAACTTTCATAGTTTCCTCATTTGTAGCGGTATGTAATTCTTCCGCGGTTCAAATCATATGGGGAAAGTTCAACAAGAACTCGATCGTCAGGAAGGATGCGAATATAGTTTTTTCTCATTTTTCCTGAAAGATGAGCGAGAATATTATGTCCATTTTGTAGCTCTACGCGAAACATCGCGTTCGGCAACGACTCGGTCACAACTCCTTCGACTTGTACACCTTCTTCTTTACTCATTGGGCAGATGACCTTCCTCGAATTCTTCCTTTAGTTAAGAAGCCTTCGTAATTTTTGTCTTGTAATTGAGACTCCAACTGCCTTAAAGTATCTAGGGCAACACCAACAACAATGAGAACTGATGTTCCGCCGATATAAAACGACATGTTCAGTTCTTTCATCACTATAAAGGGGGCCACAGAGATAAAAGCGAGAAAAAGAGCACCAGGTAAGGTTATTCTCGTCAGAACTTTATCAATGTATTCCGCCGTATGGCGGCCTGGACGAATCCCCGGAATGAAACCACCTGACTTCTTCAAATTATCAGCCACATCACTAGGATTCAGCTGAATTGAGGTATAAAAGAAGGCAAAAAAGATGGTTAGCAAACTGAAAATCATCCAGTACACCCAATGTTCCCCATTCAACCATGTGCCTAAGTTCTGGGACCAACTAAAGCCCTCAAAAAGTGAGCTCAGCATTTGAATGGCTGAGAGGATGGCCGAAGCAAAGATCACAGGGATAACCCCAGCAGTATTCACCTTAAGTGGCAAATAACTGTTCTGAGATTGACTGACAGTCTGCCCGACTACGCGGCGGGGAGACTGAATGGGAATGCGTCTTTGACCTTGTTCGACATAAATGATAAATGCAACAATGGCGACCACCACTGCAACTATCAAAAGCTCAATTGCTAAGGGATTATTTCCCGCTTGGAATTGCTCATACTCTGCAAAGACATGCGCAGGCAAACCAGAAATAATACCGATGAAAATGATAATGGATATTCCATTACCAATACCGCGCTGATTAATTTGCTCACCGAGCCACATAATAAAGATGGTTCCGGTCGTCATGGTCAGCGTGGTTAAAAGTTTAAAACCAAAATTACCGCTTCCCTCTGCAAAAATATCCAGAAGAATGCCTCTTCCATCAGACAACTCAAGAGACGAAAACCACGATGTAATCGCAAAGGCCTGAGCGATAGATAAAACTACGGTCAGATAGCGAGTCCATTGATTAATTTTCGCACGTCCTTCTCCCCCTTCTTTTTGAAGAGCTTGAATCGAAGGAATAACGGCCCCCATCAGCTGCAAAATAATCGAAGCCGAAATGTAGGGCATAATTCCCAAGGCAAAAATGGTCGCATTGCGAAAGGCGCCACCGGTAAAAGAATCGTAGAGACCAAACAGCTTATTGCTGTTGTTGGCAAAATATTGTGTCAAACGGCCAGTGTCTACGCCAGGGGTTGTGATATGACACCCTAAACGGTAAACCACAAGTATGAAAAGCGTAAAAAGAATCTTTTTACGCAAGTCAGGAATCTTGAAAGCATTTGAAAAAGCGGCTAAGGCTTTCATTATACTATTTCAGCCTTTCCGCCTGCTTTAGCGATTGCTTCAGCAGCCGACTTACTGAAAGAAGTCGCTTTAACATTAATTGCTTTTTCAATTTCGCCATAGCCTAAGATTTTGATTGGCTTATCTGCAAATTTCACAAGGCCGTTGTTGACCAATGTGTCTGCATCAATCTCGGTCTCAGAAAGTTTAGCCAAGGCAGAGAGATTAACAATCTGTGTGTCTTTAGGAAAGCGAGAGCTAAAGCCGCGTTTAGGAATCGATCTCCAAAGAGGGAAATTTCCCCCTTCAAGCGCCATACGACCTTTGTTAGAACTCTTGCGAGCTCCAGCGCCTTTTTGACCTCTGCCAGCAGTTTTGCCATTTCCCGATCCGGGACCACGGCCTTTTCTCTTTGCAACTTTATGGGCGCCCGCAGGAACGCCAATTTCATTCAAACGCATCTTAGATTTCCTCTACTACGACCATATGCGAAACGTTGTTTAGCATACCGGCGATTTGTGGGGTTAATTCTTTTTCAACCGAGCGACCAATTTTATGCAAACCGAGAGCGGTCAAAGTTGATTTTTGCTTAGGAAGTCTGCGAATACTTCCTCTAATGCGGGTGATTTTAACTTTTTTCAAACTCATCACTTACCTCTCTTACTGAGCGCGCAAGCGAGCGAAGTCTTCCTTCGTACGCTGAGCTTTTAACCCGGCAACAGTTGCCGAAACAACGTTGTTAGGGTTGGTTGAACCAAAGGTCTTGGTAAGAATGTCATGTACACCAGCCAGTTCGAGAACCGCACGAGCTGACGCACCAGAAATCACACCAGTACCCGGAAGAGCAGGTTTTAAAAGAACCTTCGTTGCGCGATATTTAACTTTCACTTCGTGAGCGATTGTTCCATTGCGCAATTTAACTTCCATCAAATTTTTATGAGCAGCTTCTGTTCCTTTGCGAATCGCTTCAGAAACTTCATTCGCCTTGCCTGTGCCATAGCCGACCATGCCATTTTTGTTTCCAACAACGACAAGAGCGCTAAATGAGAAACGACGACCGCCCTTTACCACTTTAGCACAGCGGTTAATTGACACCACTTTTTCTTCGAATTCAGATACTTTTTGTTCTTGAACCATTATTAGAACTCCATTCCAGCGGCTTTGGCGCCATCAGCTACGGCTTTGACACGACCGTGGAAAATGTATCCACCGCGATCAAAAACCAAATTAGTGATACCTTTAGCCTTGAGGGCTTCGGCGACCATTTCACCGAGTTTGTGGCTTTGTTCTGTTTTAGACAAAGAACCATACTTTTCTTGAAAAGACTTGCCATTTGTTGTTAGCTGCACGATAGATGCACCGGTTTGGTCATCTACAACTTGAGCCACAATATTCTTAACCGTGCGACGCACGCAAAGACGAGGACGTTCGGTGCTTCCGCTCACTTTTTTGCGGATCCGGGCGTGACGGGCGAGTCTAGCACTTACTCTTTTTTTTGCAATATCAGCCATAATCTAACCCTTATTTACCTGATTTCTTACCTTGTTTTCTGCGGACTTGTTCGCCAGTATACAGAATACCTTTGCCTTTGTAAGGCTCAGGACGACGGTACTTGCGAATTTCAGCAGCTATTTGACCTACTTGTTGCTTATCAATACCAGTGATACTGATTTTTGTAGGAGCTTCAACCTTTAAGGTGATCCCTTCGGGAGCAATCACAGAAACGGGATGTGAGAAACCCAGAACTAGGTTTAGATCCTTGCCCTTTTGTTCGGCGCGATAGCCAACACCCACTAACTCAAGTGTTTTAACGTAGCCTTCAGAGACTCCGACAACCATGTTACGGGCGATAGCTTTGCTGGTACCGTGAATTGAACGAGAGAAGGGCAAATCATTTCCACGTTCGAATACCAAATAGCCATTTTCTTCTTTAACACTCACTTGTTCGTGAACTTCGTGAGTCAATTTTCCCTTGGGGCCTTCAACAGTCAAAGTTTGGCCACTGATGGCTACTTTGACACCGGCAGGGATTTCTAAGGGGGTTTTACCTACTCGAGACATTCTTAACTCCTACCAAACCTTGGCTAAAACTTCGCCGCCAACGTTACGTTCTCTGCATTCGCGGTCAGTCAAAACGCCCTGTGAAGTACTAACGATAGCATAGCCAAGTCCGTTAAGTACTTTGGGCATGTCTTTAGCTGAGCTATAAGACCGGATGCCGGGTTTACTGATTCTCTCAATTCCTTGAATAGCAGATTCGCCATTGTTGTAATTGAGAAGGATTTTCATCATACCTTGTTTACCGTCTTCGGTAATCACAAACTTTTTGATGAATCCGTGTTTTTGTAGGATGTTAGCCAGTTCTTTTTTCAAGTTAGAAGCTGGTACATCGACGGTAGCTTTCTTTGCCGAACTTGCGTTTCTAACGCGAGTCAGCATATCAGCAATAGGATCACTCATTGACATTGTAATTTTCTCCTTATTACCAGCTTGACTTGGTTACACCTGGAATGTCACCGGTAAGAGACATTTCTCTAAAACACACACGACAGATACCGAACTTGCGCATATAGCCACGAGGACGTCCACAACGACGGCAGCGGTTGTATCCTCTAACCGCAAACTTAGGGGTGCGCTTCTGCTTTTCGATCATAGCACGCTTAGCCATTATTACTCCTTATTTCCTAAAAGGAAGACCCAGCTTCTCAAGC
>JBNKYI010000056.1:0-10345 GCA_050300815.1 Fibrobacterales bacterium | reverse complement strand
GCCTGTGTCTAGCATTTTAAGACTGACGTTGATTTCACCGACGGCAGCTCGCTCGACTTTGCGCTGATAGCGTTGTGCAACCGCATCGTTTAGTCGAGAGGTTGAGAGGTTGACGACAGCATCTGAAGGGGAATGAGAGAGATAGGTGTCGAGCGCTAACGCCAAGGTGTATTCTTCGCCCATGGGGGTCCCAGTTTCATCGACGAGAGCGCAGCGATCAGAGTCGGGGTCAACGGCAAAACCGACGATGCTTTGCTTGTCTTTGACGACTCGACAGAGCTCGCTTAGATTTTCAGGAGTGGGTTCTCCACCGCGGGGAAAATTTCCGCCGGGAATGTCATAGAGAGTGTGTACGGTGCAACCCAATTCGCGCAAGAGTTGGGGAAGGATGGTACAGGCGGCTCCGTTGACGGTATCGCAAGCTACGTTAAACTTGCGAGAGCGAATCTTGTCGACATCAATGAGGCTTAGATTTAGAATGTTTTCAATATGGGCTTTGTCTGCATTGAAATTTTCGTGAACTTTGCCCAAATGATCCCAAGGTTGCCACTTGAATTTTTGTTTGTCGGCGAGATCGAGAAGTTCTTTGACTTCGGCGGGCCCCAGAAACATCCCTTGGCGGTTGAGGAATTTGAGGGCGTTCCACTCTTGAGGATTGTGACTGGCGGTGATGATAATGCCGCCGTCAGCTTGGCGATCGGTTACGGCAATTTCGACTGTGGGTGTGGTGGCGAGCCCTAAGGGGTAAACATCTACCCCGGCCATTTCACAGATAGAACAGACAAGGCGCTCAATAGATGGACCCGAAGAACGGGCATCTCTGCCTACGACCAGAGACCTGGCGCCGGTGACTTCGAGAAAAGCGGCGATGTGGGCGGTGAGCACTTCAGGGGTTAGGCCTTGGCCGACAATCCCTCTTAAACCAGAAATAGAACGCATCAACATAAGGGCTCCGATAGGTCAAAAGTGAAAAGAGCAGAAACTTTAAAGCTTTTCTTAAAAATTCCTCGGGCAAAATCAATTTTAGAGTTGCCCTTTACTAATTTTGACCAAAAGTAATTACGCCCTTGTCAGATGAGGGACGATTGTTATAATTGCACCTCAAAATTGGAGAATGTCTTATGAGCCGCAAATGTGAAGTTTCAGGTAAGACCGGTCTGGTGGGCCATTTGGTTTCTCACTCAAACCGCAAAAAATTGATGAAGCAACAACCTAACTTGCATACCAAACGCTTCTATATTCCAGAAGAAGATCGTTGGGTGAAACTGAAAGTATCCGCTGCTGGTCTTCGCACCATCAATAAGCGCGGTATTGCAGTTGTCGCAAAAGAATTGGGTCTTTAGTCCGTTTTTTTACCGAAGTTTTAAAAGGTCGTTCCTTAGGAGCGACCTTTTTTGTTTTGAAAAAATCAAAGACCTTTCTTTCTGACTTAGAATGAGTTACAATGGGGCTATGAGGTGGTTTTTATTTTTATTTGTCGCTGTGAGCGCAATGGCGAAATCTTGGTATTTCGAGCTTGATAGCGCCGGAAGGTTTGAGACAGAGGTCTATTTTGACCCCTATTATGCCGCAGTGAATATTGCGGGATCTCTAAATGGCGAGCCCATTCCCAAATACGCGTTGAACGATGAAGAATCTATTTATAAAGCTCTATTTCTCAAATCGTGGAAGTTGAGTTACGGTCTGGCTGAGATTTCACTTAATCCCATGCCGCTTACGGGAGTGGGAATCAAAGAAAAGTTTCCTTCGTTTTATCGCGATGCAGAAATTCTTAAAGGTTTTAATTGGATAGAGGCTTTTACCACGGGTTTTCCCGACCCGGGTGCGCTGTCTTTCTTCTTTGGGAATATTGCGAGCTTTACGGATAGCACGGGGAGCGTTCGCACCGGAGCGGGTTATAGTGGGTTCTTAATCAATCTCGGAAATTATCACATTCGCAGAAATGAGTTAATTCAGGACTACTGGATTGAAGGGCTTTATAAGCTTAAGGGTTCAAATATCGCGGGAGAACGAGAGCTTAGTTGGAGCTTTGCCATAGGGTACAAAGAGCATTTTAATCCCTCTATCATTGATGAACTGGAGTTTCGTATTAAACGAGAGCGAACCGATAAAGACTATACAGGATGGTCTTTGTTTAAAAACTCAGAACTTGAGTATTTGGTGATTCTCAACAGAGATAAGGCCTTAAAGTTTTGGCACTATTGGGACAAGAGCGCGATTCGATATTTTTTGCTTTATGGTAAAAAATTCCCGATGGGAAAAGAGGGGCGCTATGTTCTGACCGTGAGTTTGGGTGCGGCCAGAGAGGTCGAAACGGGGTATAGAGGAGAGCTGTTTGCAGAGCGAGAAAAAGAATGGACCTTTTTGCTGCGTCCCAATTTTTCATTTTAAAATTCCCATTTTCAAGCCCTACCATCAAGACCAACTCACATTTTTACCTCAAGCAATTGATGAATTAATTCCTGATAATCATCCTGCGCGAATGGTCAATGCGGTTATTGATGAACTTGATTTTACTAAACTCATAAAAGCCGATGATGTTTATTCGCCAATTTTGCAAGTAAAATTAAGGACTCAGTTGCCGCCCTGCTAAATGAAAAAGGGCTGTCTGTTATGAGACAGCCCTTTTTATGTTCTATGACGCTCTTGTTCTTTTGTTAAAGAACTTTTTTTAACATCCAAAATTGTTCTAAACCTTCGCGACCTGCTGCAGACTCTTCGGGGTGAACTTGATTTTCAATTTCAAAAATACCGTCGAGACGAGCCATTAACTCACCTTCAGATGTCGGGTGTGGAGGGCCTTGATTAGGGCTGTCGTTAGAAATCGGGAAGAACAAAGAAACAACGACGCCGTCATCTTTAAGCATTTTATACCAAACTTCAAAGTATTCGTCGCGACGGCCAGGGTGAATGGCGCTAAAACAGGTGTATTCATAGATGATATCGAACTGTCCTAATTTTTTAGGATCGAGCTCAAAGAGGTCTGAATCTACCGCTGTGAGTTTTGAGTGCTTGCGAGAAAGCGATTCTAAGGCATCGACGGCTGTTGGGCAAAAGTCAACGGCAACGACTTCGTGACCGCGATTAACCCATGCCTCTGCATCATAGCCGCGGCCTGCTCCTAAAACGAGAACCTTTCCTTCAGTAGGGCAGGCGGGGTGATTGAAGAAGTGGGTGAGTGCGGGAGTGGGTTGTCCCAAATCCCAATTGGCTTCGTCGTTACTGTATTTTTTTTCCCAAAAGTCAGGCAAATTTTGTGTGAGCATTAGGCGACCTTCTGTTCGTGGATGGCAAGCTGACCGCAAGCCGCTTTAATATCTCGGCCTCTGGGTTGACGAATGGTAATCGTCTTTTTTGAGGCGCGAGCGATTTGTAAAAATTCTTCGATTTCTTCAGCCGAAGGGGGTGTCAAGTTTGGATCGTCGCTTTGGTTTAAAACGATGGCATTGACCTTGCAATTGCGATTGCGGATGATTCCCGAAAGCTCTCGGGCCGCAGCGGGTGTGCAAGTCAAATTTTTGATCAAGACGTACTCAAAGGTAACGCCATTTCCCGTTGTCTGAATGTAATAGTCAACAGCTTCGAGTAAGGTTTCAAGAGGATAGCGTTGGTTGATTGGCATGGTTGTGCTTCGCATCTCGTTATTGGTGCCGTTGAGGCTAATGGCCAACTGAGCGGGCATTTGCCGATCTGCGGCCTCTTTGATGCGAGGAACTAGGCCACTGGTGCTAACCGTGATGCGGCGCTTACTCAAGCTAAAGTATTTGGGATGATGCAACCATTCACTGACCTTAAACACGTTTTCAAAGTTGTGAAAAGGCTCGCCCATTCCCATGAATATGATGTTGGTTAACTCCCCTCGTTGGTGCTCTTTGAGGTAGAGTCGAGTGCGGATAAATTGTTCGAGAATTTCTCCGGTGCTAAGGTGTCTTTTAAGACCCATCCGCGCCGTGCGACAAAAGGTACATCCCATCCCACATCCCACTTGAGTGCTTACGCAAACAGAGTTGCGCTCTTCGCTGGGAATCAAAACGGTTTCAACAAAGTGGCCATCAAAGGTTTTATAAGCCCATTTGGTGGTGCCGTCTGCAGAGGTCTCTACTCGTTGGAGCTCAAGTGACTGCACTCGAGCGTTTTGAGCGAGTTTATCTCGCAGCGATTGAGGGATGTTGTTCATCTCTTCCCAACTTTGGGCGTTTTGATTATACAACCAATGGGCGACTTGGTCGGCTCGGTATTTTTTTTCTCCCAAGCCGATGACGAACTCCCTCAGTTCCGTTTCAGAAAAACTCTTAATGTCAGAAATTTCCATATGGGGCCAAAGATAGCAAAAGATATTACCTTTTACTGCTATATGAGCCCTTTTGCCCCTATTTTAGAACAGGCTGAGCCGGTCTGGATCTTCGATTACGACTTGACTCTATACCCTCATAGCCAAAAACAAGTGCTGCATGGTTTAGATGAAAATATCAATCTTTTCATCGTGGATAAGTTGGGTGTCTCTTTAGAAAAAGCGGGGGAGTTGCGCCTAAAATATTGGGAATCTCACGGGACAACCCTAGCGGGTTTGCAAGAATATGAAGGGGTAGAACCCAATGAATATTTTGACTTTATACAAAGTGGACCTCGAATTATTGATCCGATTCCCGTGCCCGAGCTCAAAGAGCTTCTCGAAAATTTGCACGGAACAAAACTCGTCTTTACCAATGGACGTAGCGATTGGGCTCATCGAGGAATTCGCGCAATGGGTCTTGAGAAAATATTTGATGAAGTCTATGGTTTAGAGCATTACGGCTGGTTGGGCAAACCGCAACTTGAACCTTATTTACATATTGAATCTCATTGGAAAAAGGGCAGTCATCTCTGCTTTTTTGACGATAAAATCGAAAATTTAAAAGTGGCGCATGAGCGAGGTTGGACCACCTGTTGGGTGCATCCCCGAGGCGATTCGGGAGAGTGGCCGCTCGCCCTTAAAGAGCTCAAAGATCTCGCCCGTTGGTTTCAGAAATGAATCGCGGCTTTCGCTTGGGCATTTCTCTAGGGGAAGTTTCGGCCCAAGAGCGTTTAGATCAGATTTGGCCTCTATTGCAAAAACATCTGCTTTTAACTTATCCTTTCCTTTCTTCTCTTGCTGAGATGGAATGCGTGGGAACCTTTGCCCATCCCCCTCAAGGCACAAAGGGCATTTCTTGGGCGCCTGTTGAAAAGATGAGTGTCAATGGAGTGCGCGCGGTTCTTCCTAAAATTCCTTTTTTTTGGAGTCTATTGCGAGGTTATCGCCAGAGCTTCGTTGAAAATCCTCTTGATTTATTAATCCTTGTCGATTTTGCGGATTTTAATTTGAGGTTGGCGAAATTAGCTCAAAAGCAAAAAATACCCACCCTTTGGTTGGCTCCTCCACAAATGTGGGCTTGGCGAGCAGAGCGTCAGAGAGAAATGAAGGGCGTTGCCTTAGGCTGTCTTTTTGAATTTGAGGCCAGACTTTATCAAAGCTGGGGGCTTGATGCCCACTGGATTGGCTTTAAGAGTCGACAGTGCTTGCAATTTGATGAAGGGGCGCCTTTGGGGATCTTTCCGGGATCTCGCCCTAGCGTAATTAAACGCCAAGCCCCTCTGTTGTTGGCGATTGCTCAAAATTATAAACGCAAATGCCATAGAGATTTTCGCTGGGTTTTACCCAATGAAAAATGTCTAGAGTGGGCCCAAAAGGAATTCCCTCACTGGAGTGAAAAGATGATTGTTGGGTCTAGTGATGTGAAATTGTGTCGGGCCTTGTCTCTGCCGGGAACGGCAACGTTGGAAATTTCTTTGGCGGGGATTCCCCTGCAGGTGATTTATAAGGGAAGTCTTTGGGAAAAGAAATGGTGGTTGAAAAAATACCAAAGCCGAATTCCCCATTTTGCCCTCCCCAACATCCTCTTGCAAAAGAGAGCTTACAGCGAATCGTTCTTTACTAATTTTGACCCAGATCCCCGAATCTTAGAGGCAGAATGGCCTTCTGCGCCCGATCGGGAAAAGTCATTTACCCCTCTTCTTCCAGAGTCTCTGATCCCCGATGATGAGCAAAAAGCTTTGGAAAACTGGGTTGCAAAGAAAGCCTGATCATGGACAGTTATTTAGTTGAACTTAGCCCCCCGCTGCAAGGTGATGTTGAAATTTCAGGAGCCAAAAATGCCGTATTGCCCTTGATGGCTGCGGCGTTGTTGGCACCAGGCACCTCGGTGATTGAGAATGTTCCCGATTTAAAAGATGTGCGCACGATGGCCGATGTGCTGCGGGTGACCGGAGCAAAGATCAAGTTTGACGAGGGCGTTATGAAAGTCGATGCCAGTTCGGTAGATCACCTCGAAGCGCCTTATGAATTGGTCAAGACGATGAGGGCTTCGATTTATGTTTTGGGGCCTTTGCTCGCCCGCTTTGGTTATGCTCGGGTCAGTTTGCCCGGAGGGTGCGCTTGGGGGCCTCGTCCGGTGGATTTGCACATTGAGGGTTTGAAGGCGTTGGGTGCCGAAGTGACTGTGACGCACGGTTATATTGAGGCCCGCGCTGAAAGACTGAGCGGAGGGCAATTTGACTTTCCGGTGTCTTCAGTAGGAGCGACAGCGAATATCTTGATGGCTGCGGTTTTGGCAGAGGGTCAAGTTATTTTAGAAAATACAGCGGTTGAACCAGAGATTGACGCACTGGTCGATTATCTAGTGGGTATGGGTGCGCGCATTCAGGGTCGGGGAACTCGTCGTTTGGTGATTGAAGGGGTGCCCGCGCTTAGGCCGGGTATGGGGCGAACGATCCCCGATCGCATTGAAGCGGGCACTTTTTTGGTGGCCGGAGCGATCACTCGAGGAAAGGTGAAAACTCTGAAGGTCGATCCTTTGCATTTGAAAAAAATCATTCAGTTACTTGTTGAAATGGGAGTCGACGTGAAGCAGGGAGACGATTGGGTCGAAGTGGATGCGAGTCGCAAAAAACTCACTGCTGTCGATGTGACAACTAAACCTTATCCCGGTTTTCCTACAGATATGCAGCCTCAGTTTATGGCGTTGTTGGCAACTTGTGAGGGAAAAGGGGTGATTACTGAAACAATCTATCTCGATCGTTATAAGCACCTTAGTGAATTGCAGCGCCTAGGAGCTCAGTTGATGTTGAGAGAACACACTGCGATCGTTGATGGGGTGAAACAATTGAGTGGTGCACCTGTGATGGCTTCAGATCTCAGGGCTGGAGCGGCCCTGTGTCTTGCAGGCTTGGTGGCTGAGGGGCAGACCGAAGTGGCCCGTATTTATCACATGGATCGCGGCTATGAACGTTTTGATGAAAAAATCGGCAAGTTGGGCGGAAAAATCAAAAGAGTGACCGGGCAACCCGTCGAGTGAGTCTGTAAGTCGATCAAAAGTTGTGTCTCTTGAGTCGCGATTCTAAATTTGTCGCAGAATAGCAGATTTAAGTTAGGGGCCGCTGAGACGGACCCTTGGTAAAGAAAGGTTGTAATGCTCGCATTGATTCTTCTGTTGTTGGTTCATTGGTATTTTTCACTTTTTATGCAGACTTTTTTTCTGCATCGCTACGCCAGCCATAGCGCTTTTCTTCTTAATCCTTTTTGGGAAAAGTTCTTTTATTTTTTCACGTTGGTTTTTCAAGGTCCTTCGTTTCTCAATCCGCGGGCCTATGCAATTATGCATCGCTTGCACCACACACACAGCGACACAGAAAAAGACCCCCATTCTCCTTGGTTTTATAAAAATGTCTTTGCCATGATGTGGAAGACCTTTAGAGATTACAAGGCCCTAGAAGGCCGAAAAGTCGAAGTTCCGCCTGTTCTCGAAAAAAACATTCCCACTTGGTCGTTTATTGATCGTTTTTGTGGAAGTATGACCTATGTTGTTTTAATGGTGTCTATTTACATTGCGGCTTATGTTCTATTGATTTATCGCGGTATTTTACCGGGCTGGTGGGCATTGGCCTTTGTGGGAGTGCACTCTATTATGGGTCCAATGCAGGGGGCAATTGTCAACTGGTGTGGTCATAAATACGGGTATAGAAACTTTGATACTCCAGACAAGAGTCGAAATCTATTTCCTTGGGATTTCTTTTTGCTCGGCGAACTTTTTCAAAATAATCACCACCGCTATGGCAATCGCCCTAACCTTGCGATTCGCTGGTGGGAAGTAGATCCCACTTACTATGTGTTAAAGATTTTTCATTGGGTGCGAATTATTCGCCTCGTTCCCGTAAAGTGAATTGATGAATTTAAAGAAACTTACAGAACATCCGCATTTTAAAATTTATAAGCGATTTTTCCCTTTAGGCGCATTTTTAGGCGGATTCGTTTGGGATGCGGTGACCATTGGACGGGTGGTGACCGAAGTGGATCTTTGGATTTTGACGCTTTACTTTGTTGGGGCAACGCTTTTTTTGAGATTGCTAACGGCGCCACATCCCCATAGATGGCGCAGCAAATTTCTTTGGCTTTATCAGTTTACTCAAGGTGCACTTTTTTCTGCGCTATCTATTTTTTATTTCAAAAGCACGGGAGCTTGGTACAACGTGCTTGTGCTACTCATGGTTTTTACTCTGTTGATTGCCAACGAATTTTTTCTTGAAAAATGGAATCGTCGGTGGCTTTGGGTGGCGATGCACCAAATTGCGGGTACCATGCTTTTTAGCTTTCTTTTGCCCCATTGGTTCCATTCGGTTTCTTGGGGATGGATTTTACTCGCGAGTGTGAGTGGTTTTGCTTTTTCTGCATTTGTCTCGCATTGGGGAAGAAGTCGCAAGCAAGGCGTCTTAGGTTTAGGAGCTGCTTGTTTTATGGCGGCTTGGTTTTTCAATCTCGTTCCTCCGGTTCCTCTGGTATTAAAAGAATCTTTTGCCTGCAAAGAAAGAGAAGCATCTTATTTGTGTAAAGTGCCACAGCTGAATTGGTGGCAATCGTTGAGTCGTTGGACGGATGATCCCAAGCTCCCTCTAAACAAAGGTGAAACTCTCGTTTATATGAGTTCAATTTTTGCACCTAATCGCGTTGAGGCCAAACTCGAGCACCGCTGGTATATTGAAACGCAAGGAAAGTGGCAAGCGACGGATGTCATCCCACTGCTTTTGCGAAGGGGTGGGCGTGAAGAAGGGTGGCGCTTTTATAGTGAGAAAAAATATTGGCAATTAGGAAATTATAAAGTTGAGACGGCGCTAAAAGATGGCCCCGTGATTTCGCAATCTTTTTTTCAAGTCGTTCAACCCCAAGGGGATGAACAATGGAAAGTTCGGCAGCTCCCCTGATGGCAGTGGTCTCATTGCGAAGGGCATTTTGTTTGTTTAGTTCGCTGATCTTTTTTTCTTGTGCGGGCAATCAAGTGTTCGAAAACAACGAGTTGCAATGGGATTTGAATTTGCCCACATTGCGTTTGAATGAAAAAGAACAGTTGATTTTTAATCAGCGCTGGCAAAGAGCACTCGCTTTATTTAAACAATATCAGGCCTATGGCGAGGTTTTTAAGACGATTGAAGAAATATCTGAAATAGAAGGGAACGAGGTGATTTGGTTGCCGAATGCCCTGCACCCGACCTTTGTCGTGGGAAGTGTTTTGGATTCTGCTATGGGTATTGCTCAATTGATCATTTATCGGGATTCGGTGTTGGGTTGGGAAAGCAAAACTTATTCTCAACCGGTTCAAATCCCTGAGGTTAACCAATTGATTGCTGATGTGAGCACAATTCGAGAAGAACTGCTATCTCAAAAAAGTGGGAGAGCACGCTACTCCTGTCAGAGAATCGAAAGGACTGGCACGGGTATTACTTCATTCCAGTGGGGCAAGGAACAGAGCAGGCTTTGGGAGGAGGGTTGACGTGGTTTGCAGACAGTTTGGGGCGTTTTCAACGGACAGACTACGGAGAGGCGACATTTTTTCGCAAAGGAGAAGTGCGAAATTACAACTTTCAAGTGGCCAACACCTTTGATGAGTTGCCAAGTGTAAAAGACTTGTTAGACGTTTTGCGATTTGAACATTACTTTCCCAGTCATTATCTACACACAGGAAAATACCTGATCGGCAGAGTGCCCGATGTGAGCAAAGAGAGAAGACAAAAAAAATGGATCGTGCTCGATCCGAGCGACGATCCCAAATTCAAACTGAATAAGAAGCCGTTAGAGAGAGGGTTTTAAGCAATGGCCGCCATGGTGGCTTGTTCCTTAAAAATCCAATTGCGGGCATCGGTATCTGTATAGAACCAACCAATGGTAAAATCTTTATCGGCGTAAGGGCTAATGGGTTCAGTGCTCTTGAGTTTCATGTATTTGAATTCGGGGAGTATCACGCCAATGCGCGGGAGGCCTGAGTTTAACATTTGAGGA
>JBNKYI010000055.1:0-10350 GCA_050300815.1 Fibrobacterales bacterium | reverse complement strand
GGCTGGGCGCTGAAAGGCCACCGCTGTGCGGCGTGATTCGCCGGGCTCATTTAAGGTTTAGTCTTCGCCAATTTTGCGAGCAAAATGAGGGGCTCAGTTGTCGCCCTGCTCATTGGCGTTCAGCGCCGAAGAAAAGAATGAATTTTCATTCACGGTGTTTATGAAAATTGTAAACTGACCTCAGAGACACCTCAGAGACACCTCAGAGACACCTCAGAGGTGTCTCTGAGAAGTACAGTGAAATTCGAACTAAAGATCCCACACAATTAGGTCAGTTTGGAAATTTTAAGGAAAGTTCCCCGGATATTGCCCAGAAATAAATTATTTTGGTCAGAGAATTCTGTCTACCTCTTATATTCTCAAGGGTTATCCCCAATATGTGTAAGAAAGTTCTCATGGTTTGTTTAGGAAACATCTGCCGCAGTCCTGCCGCTGAAGGATATTTGCATTATCTAAATAGGGTTCAAAATTTAGGTTTGAAAATTGATTCAGCAGGAACAGCAGGTTATCACGAAGGCGAAGCTCCCCATAAGACCATGATTAAGACGGCAGCCAAGCGAGGAATTGATATTGGATCTCAAAAATCTCGCCCTGTGAAACTCGACGATTTTTATTCATTTGATTTTATTCTCGCGATGGATCGTCATAATTACGACGATTTGATAAACCGAGCTCCCGTTGATTCTCGAGCCTCTATTCATTTATTGCTTGAATTTAGCGGTGCCATTGAATTTTCTGTTCCAGATCCCTATTATGGCGGGGTAGAGGGATTCGAAGCCTGTCTGGATATTATTGAGAGAGGGGTTGATGCTTTCGTCGCCTATCTCAAAAAGGAGAAACTCATCAAGTGCGTTTAGGTATTGTTTCAGATATTCATGCTAACTATGAGGCCTTAGAGACCGTGTATGCTCATGGAAAATCGGTAGGCGTTGACCGTTGGATCTGCTTGGGAGATATTATAGGGTATGGCCCTTGGCCTAATGAGTGCGTGGATTGGGTGCGTGAGCACTGTGAATTTACGGTGTTGGGCAATCACGACAACGTGGGAATAGGCCGAGAAGAGCACGAACATTTTAATCCCTATGCCCGCCAAGCGATTGAATGGACCAAAGCTGAACTTAGCGCCTCAAGTAAAGATTTTTTAGAAACGCTCCCTTATATGGTTCGTAAATACGAGTCTATTTTTGTGCATGCCAGCCCGAAGTCTCCCTCAGATTGGTTTTATGTCAACTCGTTAGATGACGCCTTAGAATGTTTTGATTTTTTCAAACCTGGAGCCTGCTTTATTGGTCATACGCATTGTCCTTTGGCGGTCATTAAACCAGGTCCCGACCAATTTCACTTAGTTGACGATGAGCACTTTACCTTTAACGCAAGCGACAAAGTTCTGATTAACGTAGGGAGTGTGGGCCAACCTCGCGACAACGACAACAAAGCCAGTTATGTGATTTTTGAACCCGAAAATCGCAAGGTTGAAATGTATCGTCTCGCCTATAACATTGGTAAAGTGCAAAACCAGATGAAGCAGTTAGAGTTTCCTGAATTTCTCTATAGTCGATTGGCTAGGGGGCGCTAATTGCTTTTGCGCTTAGTTTGCTTTGGCAAAGTCAAAAAAAACTTACTTACAGAAATCAATGATTTTACGAAGCGATTTCCCAAAGGGGTTTTTGAAACCTTAGAGCTCAAAGAGTCGACTCATAAAAATCCAGAACAAAAACTTTTAGAAGAAATGATTTTTTTTCATAAAAAAATAGGCGATCCCGGCTTTTTGATTTTGCTTGATGAGAGGGGAGAGATGTTGAGGTCAAAAAGTCTCAGCGACAAGATATTTAATCTGTGGAGTCAACGCTCAAATTGCTTGACGTTTTTAATTGGCTCGTCTTATGGAATTCACTCTGACTTAAAGAAAAAAGCGGATTTTCAACTGGCCCTAACGCCAATGACTTTAACTCACGATCACGCTCGATTAATTCTCATTGAGCAACTCTATAGAGCCCAATGTATTAGAGAAAATCACCCCTATCATCACGATTAAAAACTTAAAATCTTCTTCAGCCCAAAGAAAAAATTTCCGATTAAAGGAAAAAATGCGAGTTCACTATGGGCAAAAGAAAAGATTTTCCATCTCTTGAAGGCGATGGCCTCGAGGCGAGAGCAGAGCGAGTTGCGATGGCAAAGCAACGCGTGGCAGAGGGGTTCTATTCAGGAGAGCGGGGTTCTGAATTCCTCGCAAATTCTCTAGCCGCTTTAATCGTTGATGAATACTCTAACGACTATTAAGTGAGATTCAAATTTTTTCAATGAGCTCTAGCAATGTCTCTTTTACTCCTTCGTGAGTATAAGGATCATCAATGCGTCCCGGCTCGCCCGCCTTTTGAAAAATGGGCCTTTCATTCATTATTTGACCGTACTTCACGTCCGTTTTTCTAACGAGCTCAATGAGTAGACCTTCAGAATTCACATATTCTAAGAGTTGTTTTTTTAGAATCTCAAGAGGATGATCAGGGTCTTCAGCAAATAATTCTAAGTGGTCATTAACCCGTTCAAACAAAATCGACAGTAAGGCTCCATCTGTGTCGTGCAGGTTTTCTCTCAACCAGTTTTTAGCAGACGTTTGGGCTTGCACAACGAGAGGAACAGGAGAGCCTCCTTTGAGAAAATCTCCTCCTTCGCGAGAAATGGCTCCTGCGATAGAAAAGCTTTGTCGCAAGCGAATGTCGTTTTCGATGTTTTGATCGTTGGATTTCATATGAACCTCTAGAGTTGAAGATAGACAATTTTTGCAAGAATTTGCTGCAATCAATGAAGTCTGTTTCGAAACGTTGCTTAAGTCATTTGTGCTTTTTCTATACTTTGCCTATGATTAAAACCGATGCGATCTCGACAGTCCTTTTTTTATTTGCCTCTTTACTTAGTAGCATAGTCACAGGGACTTTGACATTGAGGGCCATGGCTTTTTTAACGAATAGAGAAGACAAAGAAAATGCCATCAAGAAGTTCGTTTATCGGCAACTGATTTTTTTCTATCCGCTATTGGGAATCTCTTTTGTCTTGACCCTGAGAGCGGTCACCCACGATGTGAAACCACAAAATTTGATAAGCATCTGCGGCATCATTTACGCCGCAATTTATTCGGCTACATCCCTGTGGACAGGAGCGAATCAATGGGTAAATGATTCTCAAATATCCCTTGTTCCCCTTATTAAGAAAAGTCTTTGGGTTGTTTTTACCCTACTGATTGCCTTGCTCTTTACTCTGATTTAGCGATGTATTTTAGAGCGAGTGGTTTTGAGGCTAACGTATTTAACTGACCGAATTGACGGGTGCTAAAGTACTCCTTGTCATATTGCGAAAGATTAGTGATAATCAGCAAATAGAACTGGGGATACATGTCTACAGAAATATTTGTTGAAAACAAAGTCATTCGATTGGTTTTTCCTGAAAATCTCACACTCGATGAGTTGTTTTTTACGATTAACCGCTGTTCAGACATCGACAAAGAAAAAAACGTTTCTCACCATCGGCTATACGATGTTCGCCAATCGGGCCAGTTTAGCTTCAAATACGAAGCCCTTCCAGATATATCGCAGATGATGGAGCTTGCCAAAGGGAAAGGCTTCAATCACAAGGCGGCTTTTTTGGTGTCAACAGACCAACAAATGGAATTTATTTTGGCTCACCAAGCCTTTATGATTGAAACCGATTTACGCATGGCGATTTTCTTTAAAGAGAACGTCGCTCTAGAGTGGTTAAATTGCCCTTTTTAAAAATCCTTTAGAGATGTCCTTTATTTTGCATCAGGCCAAATACACGAACAAAATAGATTGCGGTCTCCATAAGCATTGTCTATTCGGCCAACGTAAGGCCAAAACTTATTGTCACGCAATTCATTAAGTGGATAAACCGCTTCTTCACGGGTATAGGGTTTATCCCATTCACCAATGACCATATCTGCAGTGTGTGGAGCATTCACCAGTGGATTATTTTCTTTAGGCCACTCTTCTTTTTCGATTTTTTCGATTTCGGCGCGGATTTGCAACAAGGCCTTAGCAAAGCGGTCGAGCTCTTCTTGACTTTCGCTTTCGGTAGGTTCAATCATCAACGTGCCGGCCACCGGAAAGCTCACTGTGGGGGCGTGAAAGCCGTAGTCCATCAGGCGCTTGGCGATGTCTTCGACCTGAACTCCTGCGGTTTCTTTAAACCCTCGACAATCGAGAATAAACTCATGAGCGCAAAAGCCATTGGCATCGGTGTAAAGCACCGGAAAGCGATTCTCGAGTTTTTGCCTGAGGTAGTTGGCGTTGAGAATGGCCATTTGAGTGGCTTTTTTTAGCCCCTCGATCCCCATCATTTGCACATAGCTGTGGCTGATTGTCAAGATCGATGCCGAGCCAAAAGGAGCTGCTGAAACGCTGCGGGCACCGCGAGCCTCTCCTTTTTCCCAGAGGGGATGAGAAGGAAGAAAGGGCACGAGATGTTCGGCCACGCCAATGGGGCCCACGCCAGGTCCACCACCACCGTGAGGAATGGCAAAGGTTTTGTGCAAATTCAAATGGCACACGTCTGCACCGATAAATCCCGGGCTAGTTAATCCGAGTTGGGCATTGAGATTTGCCCCATCCATATAAACCTGACCGCCGGCCTCGTGCACCTGTTCGCAAATCAAACGAATTTCTTCTTCAAAAACTCCATGGGTACTGGGATAGGTGACCATCAAGCAGGCGAGTTCTTTTTGGTGAGTTTGAATTTTGCTTTTAAGATCGGCAAGGTCGATATTGCCGAGTTTATCACAGGCCACAACCACAACATCCATCCCCGCCATAACTGCCGAAGCGGGATTTGTGCCGTGGGCCGAAGAGGGGATAAGAGCAATACGGCGATGCCCTTCATTTCTAGATTCTAGATAATGTCGAATAGACAATAAACCTGCGTATTCGCCTTGGGCCCCTGAGTTTGGCTGAAAGCTAACCCGGCTAAAACCCGTAATTTTTGATAACCATTCACCGAGTTCTTTAATCAAAACCTGATAGCCTTCGGTTTGAGTTTTGGGAGCCATAGGGTGAATACGACCGAAGCCTTCGAGGCTGAGGGGCATCATCTCGGCAGTGGCGTTGAGTTTCATTGTGCAAGATCCCAAGCTGATCATGCTGTGAGTGAGACTGAGGTCTCTATTTTCGAGGCGTTTCAAGTAGCGAAGCATTTCGTGTTCGCTTTGATAGCGATTAAATACGGGATGTTTGAGGTAATCTTCTTCTCTGAGATTTGAGATTCCCGTTTCAAAATAGGGATGAAAGTCAGAGTGCTCTAAGCCGAGTTTATCAGCGAGAAAAGCAGTCAGGCGCCCAATGGTTTCTGAATCCTTTGTTTCGTCAAAAGAAACTTGTAGGCGATTGCCCTTGCGGAATAAATTGATACCCGCTGCAAAGCCAGCCTGTTGAATTTCGTGGGCGAGCTCGGTTTCGAAGGCAACGGTGTCAAAGAACTCACCATGCACGGGGTTTAATGCGTTTTTCTTAAGCCATTGCGCAAAGGAGTGCGCTTGCTGATGAATCGCCAGAGCCATTTTGCGCAAGCCTTGCGGACCGTGGTATAAAGCGTAGGCGGTAGAAATTACAGCGAGTAAAACCTGTGAAGTGCAAATGTTCGAAGTGGCCTTTTCGCGGCGAATGTGTTGCTCGCGCGTTTGCAAAGACATGCGATAGGCATTTTGCCCTCGACTGTCTTTTGATACGCCAATCAAACGACCAGGAAGAGATCTCTTGTAATCTTCTTTAACGGCAAAGTAGGCTGCGTGGGGGCCACCAAATCCCATAGGAACCCCTAAACGTTGGCAATTGCCAAAGGCGATGTCAGCGCCCATAGCCCCCGCACTGGGTAAAATGCAAAGAGCGAGTAGATCGGTTGCCATGGCTGTTGAAACCCCTTGGGCTTTAAAAGTGGCAATGGCATCACTCAAATCTTTTGCCTGACCTTCGGCATCGGGATTTTGCATTAAAACCCCAAAAAGTTTTTCGACGGGATAATCGGGTTGCTCATCAAGAGAAACCACCTCAATGCCCAGAGCCGAAGCGCGAGTGTGTAATACCGCTAAGGTCGAATCCCACACGGGGCCTTTGACTCCAAAAGTCATCGCCTCTTTGCGACTTCTGCGGGTTTGCCCAAAAAGCAGGTTCATTGCTTCTGCTGCCGCTGTGGCTTCGTCGAGCAATGAGGCATTTGCGATAGGAAGCCCTGTAAGATCAGCAATAAGGGTTTGAAAGTTAATCAACATTTCTAAACGGCCCTGTGCAATTTCTGCTTGATAGGGAGTGTAGGCCGTATACCAACCGGGATTTTCTAAAATATTGCGCTGAATGACAGGGGGTAAAACCGTGTCGTAATAGCCCTGCCCCATATAGCTCGTGGCCACTCGATTGCGTTGAGCGAGCTCGGCAAGACGGGCCAAATTGCGAGATTCGGTGTAGGGGGCGGTCCACTGAGGAAGCTCAGGCAAAGCAATGCTACGAGGAATGACCTTTTGAGTTAACTCGTCGAGACTTTGCAAGTTTAAGGAGTTCAGCATAGTTTGAGTTTGTTGCTCATCAGGTCCGATGTGGCGCTCAGTGAATGTGCGGTTTGCAAGAGAAATGGCCATTTTGCCTCCGGTAAGTGAAGGTGCAAAGATAAAAATTCAGAGAGAAAGTCTAAATGACTTTTTGAATCTATGTGTATTGTTAAGGGGGACTATTGCTTTAAATGCATTTATCAACCGAGTCTAGAAAATCAGCGTCAATCAATCAGGCCAGTTTGCAAGATAAGCACATACAAAAAGGTGTCAGACACATGTCTGACACCTTTTTGTATAAATGAAAACCACCGGCTAGGCCGGTGGTTCTTTTTTAGGAAATCAAATCACTTCTTGAAAAATGCACTAAAAGCATTTTCAAAAAGAAGATTCTCTATAAAACGAGATCGCAGAATTACTCTTCGCCAGGACGACGGTTTGAGTATTTCTTCATCAACTCGTCTTGAACGCCTTTAGGTACTGGAGCGTACTTGGCAAATTCCATGGTAAATTCCGCTTTACCTTGAGTCATCGAACGAAGCTCAGTGGCATAACCGAACATTTCAGAAAGAGGCACTTCAGCGACCAAGGTGGTATACTGAGTGTCTTCTGTAGAACCTTGAATCATTCCGCGACGTTGAGAGATGTTACCCAATACAGAGCCTTGGAATTCGGTAGGAGTTTCTACTTCGACTTTCATAATTGGCTCAAGAATAACGGGTTTTGCAGCGGCATAAGCTTGACGGAATGCTTGGCGACCAGCAATTTGGAAAGCCATATCTGATGAATCCACATCGTGCATTGCACCATCTTCAAGAACCACTTTTACGTTAAGAACAGGAAATCCAATCAAAGAACCCATTTCCATTGCCGCTTTGAAGCCCTTATCTACCGCAGGGATATAATCTTTAGAAATAGATCCACCGACGACACGAGACTCAAATTCATAGTTGGCATCAGCGTTTTCGCTTACTAAAGGCTCGATATAACCTTGAACTTTAGCAAACTGACCTGAACCCCCTGTTTGTTTTTTGTGGGTATAATCGTATTTAGCCATTTGTTGGATGGTCTCACGATAGGCCACTTGAGGATTACCTGTCGTAAGCTCTACACCAAACTCGCGTTTGAGACGCTCGATATAAACTTCAAGGTGAAGCTCGCCCATCCCTTTAACAATGGTTTGCCCTGATTCGGCATCAATTTCGACGCGGAAGGTGGGGTCTTCTTTGGTAAAGCGGTTCAATCCTTTTGAAAGGTTGGTCAATTGATCGCGGTTATTGGCTTCAATCACCAACTCAATAACAGGGTTAGGAACAAACATAGAGGTCATGTTTACGTTAACTTGCCCATCGGTAAAAGTTGTACCTGTGGCACAGTCAATACCAAACAATGCAACAATATCACCCGCTGTAGCGGTTTCAATGTCTTCCATCTCATTAGAGTGCATGCGCACCAAGCGACCTACGTTGTGTTTTTTTCTCGAAGTCATATTGAAAATGGGCAATCCTTTTTTCAATGTTCCTTGGTAGACACGAACATAAGTTAACTGACCAAAACGGCCGTCTTCGAGTTTAAAAGCATAAGCGACGAGAGGTTTAGAAGGCTCAGGAGCCATTACAACTTCTTCTTCGTTGTTGTCGAGATCAAGGGCGATGTTTTTTACATCATAAGGAGTGGGCAAATAATCTTCAACACCGTCGAGTAATTTTTGCACGCCAACGTTTTTATAAGCGGAGCCACAGAAAACCGGAGTCAATTCCATTTTGATGGTGGCGTCGCGAATGACTTTTTTAACGAGCTCTTCAGAGAGTTCTTCACCTTCGAGCATCAATTCCATCAATTCATCTGAGAAATTAGAGATGTTGTCGAGAAGGATTTCGCGATATTCTTCAGCTTGAGCTTGATAATCAGCGGGGATATCATCTTCGCGAACTTCTTTACCCATTTCGCCTTCGAAGTAGTAAGCTCTCATTTTTACGAGGTCTATCACACCGCAAAGTTTGTCTTCGAGACCGATAGGAATTTGAATCATCACTGAATTGTGACTCAATTTTTCGCGCAATTGATTACAAACTTTAAAGGGATTTGCACCTGAGCGGTCGAGTTTGTTGACGAAAGCGACACGGGGAACATTGTATCGGCGCATTTGACGGTCAACAGTAATCGATTGAGATTGAACACCAGACACACCGCAAAGAACCAAGATCGCTCCATCAAGTACACGCAATGAGCGTTCAACTTCAACAGTGAAGTCAACGTGCCCCGGAGTATCGATGATGTTGATTGTGATGTCTTTCCATTGGGCATAAGTTGCGGCTGACTGAATAGTGATACCGCGTTCGCGTTCCAATTCCATGTGGTCCATGGTCGCACCGACACCGTCTTTACCGCGAACTTCGTGAATTGCGTGAATACGGTTAGTGTAATACAGGATACGCTCGGTCAAAGTCGTCTTACCCGAGTCAATATGGGCACTGATACCAATGTTTCTATGGTTGTCTAATGGTCTCATTTTGTTTTCTCATTTGAGGGTTTTGAATTGGCGCCAAAGATAAAAAAGGGATTTTTATTTTCAACAAACCGATCCTTTAAAATTTGATTTCTCCCATTCCTCAAGATCTAGATAAACCGATGAGCCTTCGCCTTCGCGACAGAGGCGGTCATAGCTCGTGTGTCCTGACGCGATCAGGTGACAGGGAATACCTACAGACCGAGCAACGTCAAGGTCGTGTAAAGTATCTCCTATAAAAAGGGGATTTTGAGGTTGCAACACTTGCATGGCTTCTTGTAACCGAATTTCTTTTGACGTGGCTAAATCGTCTTGTAACCCTGAGACCCATTCAAATTTCGATTGAATTCCCCGCAGTTCAAGCAAGCGATTGAGTCGATCTTGTCGGTAGGCCGAAATAATGGCCAAGCGAAGTCCCATCGAACTCAGTCTTTCAAGTAACGCAGGTACTCTTTCAAATAGATCGGGGAGGGGATCTCTGTGATAAAGTTCCATGAATCGCTCTGAAAGCTTTTGATAAGCGTGATGGTCAAGCTTGAAACCTAGGTTGAGGTAAAATTGATGAACAGGAAAACCAAAGGTTTCTAGATAGAGATTTTGCGAGGGAATGGTGACGTGATACTCGATGCAGAGTTGGCGAATGCAATCGTAGCCGCGGTCGAGATCGTTAAGCAGTGTTCCGTTAAAGTCGAAGAAGATGAGATCGAAAGACGCGTTCATCAGAGCAACAAATTCTCGTCATCTTCGGGTCTTTGCAGTCGCATTTCAACATCCCACAAAATATCTCTAAGAGAATCTCTCATATGAATCATCGGCTTCCAGCCGGTTTCTACCATCAGTTTTTCAGGAGAACCCATTAGCAAGGGTTGGTCTAGATGGCGTTCTCTGCTCGGGTCTCGACGAAGCTCTACATCGACTTGAGCTTCTTCAATTAAGAGTTCGATCATCTCGCGGATGGTTCTCACTTTTCCACTGCAAATATTATAGACAGAACCCGCTTCGGCAACTCCCATGATTAAGGTAAAAGCCCTCACCATGTCTCGAATGTCAATGACGTCTCGCGAGACATCAATGTTTCCGGTATAAATGATGGGTTCTGCATAAAAATGCTTGATACGAACAATTTGTTCGGCGATATTCGGAAGAACAAAACGATAATTCTGCCCAGGCCCTGTATAAGAGAAGGGACGCACCGTAATTACGTGAAGCCCCCACGCTTGCCAAAACTGAGTTCCTAAGATTTCCATTGAAGCCATTGAGGCCGCCGCAGGAGTGAGGGGCTTAAAAGGGTCATCTT
>JBNKYI010000054.1:0-10401 GCA_050300815.1 Fibrobacterales bacterium | reverse complement strand
GCGATCTTATGTCTTTTTCTCTTTTTACCAGAAGGCATTAGCGTCTCTCAGTTAAAGGTTCGTTTTTACGAGGGCAAAATATAAACAATCCCCACCTAATTTAAAGTCCCGATTCGATCCTTACTTTGATTAGTTCTGAAAACTCTTCAAGAGACGGATCTCTGGCCCCCATCAATAATATCGCCAGATCCTTTTTAGACTTTTTGTCTAACTGATCTAACTGCTCAGCTAAAGAAGATTTAGGAATATGGCGACTCTTCACTCCCCTTTGCAACAATTCCTCTACGATTTCTTCACTGTTGATGGAACGATCAGCCGTTCCTCCCGCATAGTAAATGGGAGCCAGCCAGATTTCATCGTCTGGGCGTAAAATTTTTTGCAGCCTTTCAACCAATTCAGAGCGCATAAATTTTGTCGGTCCAAAGCCGTGCGGTTGAAACCAAGCCACCAATCGAGATTTTAGGGCTTGACATGTCTCTATCGCCGCCTGAATTTTTGCAGGATTATGGGCAAAGTCATCAACGAGCAAGAGGCCTTTGCGATCAATCAGTTTGATGTGACGTCGCCACACCCCTTTGAAATCTCTTAAGGATTTCAAAGCTTGTAAAGGATCAACCCCTAGCGTTTTCAGTGCGGCAACCGCCGCTAGGGCATTCCACATCGTATGTCTACCCGGAAAGGGAATTTCTATTTGCTCTTCTCGAAAATCAAAGACAGAAGACCATCCCACTTGCTCATAGTTGCGCCCCGAAAATCCCGCATTGGGATCTTCTCCAAAATCGTTGACTTGATTTGTGCTGAAGGGGCGACAACGCGACTGATCCGCCCAAGTCACAAAGTGTTTTGAACGACTTCGAAAGGTGCGAAAAAGGTTTTCTAACTCATCGAGCTCTTTATGGTCTCGATCTAAATTAAGCATCACCCCCACTTCGGGTTGGTATTGCACTAAACTGCCGTCAGATTCATCCGCTTCAAGAACAAGCCACTCTCCTTTGCCCCCATAGAAGTTTCCTCCTGGCCCCAGCTCGTGCAAAGGAGCCCCACTAATCACCGAGGGGTCATAACCCATGCGTCGCAACATGTGAAACACCATCGCAGTTACCGTCGATTTTCCCGACGTTCCCGAAATGGCTATGGTTTTACGTCGAGAGGCGATCCAAGCCAAAACTTCACTGCGGTGCCAAACCGGTAAGCCTCTCTGCTTGGCTTTCACAAGTTCCACATTGTGGCTTTCAACGGCCGTGCTCACACAAAGTCCAAAAGTGTTCTCATCAATCCCACTGCCATCTTGGTCATGGCATGAAATACCCAAGGTGGCAAAGGGAGCTTTGGCCTGGGCATTTTCTTTAAACTGTCGATCGGATCCCGAAACCTCATGCCCATTTTGATTTAAAAAACGAGCGATTGCGCTCATACCCGTACCCGCTAGGCCCACAAAATGAAGAGCACCCTTCTGCCAATGATCCAAAACATTAAATTCACTGCCCATCAACGACTCCAATATTCTCGGGTAAACAACACAAAAACCGTAAAAAGCTCAAGACGTCCGGCCATCATCAAAAAACTCAGAATCCACTTTGCCGCATCTGATAAACCACTGAAATTTTCTACGGGGCCCACTAGACCAAATCCCGGACCGATATTGCCCAAACAAGAAAGAGAAGCCGAAAGGGCCGAACCGATATCAATCCCCGTTACCGTTAACAGCATGCCACCAAAGAATGCCGTCAAAAAATAGAGGACAAAAAAAGCCAATACCTTTGCCTGAATTTCTTCTTTGACGGGAGTTTTTGCAATTTTAAGATGAAAAACAGCATTGGGATGCAAAACTTTGCGCAACTCTCCCCACCCCACCCTGAGCAATATCATTACTCGAATCACCTTAACTCCGCCCCCTGTCGAGCCACCGCATCCTCCAATGAACATCAATAACAAAAGAATGCCTTGGGCAAGGCTAGACCACTGGGAATAATCGGCAGAGACAAATCCCGTTGTGGTTAAAATAGAAACCACCTGAAAAGACGCATCTCGTAGAGACTTTTCAACCCCTAGACCTTGTCTTAAAAACAGGTCTAGGGCAATACTCAAAGAAGCAAATGCGAAAATAATGAAGTAAAAGCGAAATTCCCTATCTTTGAAATAGATTGAAGGCTGGCCAGAAAGCAGTCGAAAATGCAAGGTAAAATTCGCTCCTGCAATAAACATAAATACGATATGTATCCACTGAATGAGCGGGGTGTCAAAGGCCGCCAAACTGGCATTGCGCGTTGAAAATCCCCCCGTCGCCACTGTTGCGAAAGTGTGACAAACCGAGTCAAACCAATCCATTCCCGCCAACTTCAAAAGCACGATCTGCAGAGCTGTAATTCCCACATAGACATACCAGAGCAGCTTCGCCGTCTCTTGAAGCTTAGGCATCAACTTATCTGTTGTAGGCCCAGGAACTTCGGCCTTAAAGAGGCTTGCACCCGAAGCTCCGAGCAAAGGAAGAATCGCCAAACTCAAAACGATGATTCCCATCCCGCCAATCCAATGGGTCAGAGCTCGCCAAAAGAGAATGCTACGAGACATCGCTTCAATGTCTGTCATGACCGAAGCTCCCGTCGTCGTCAACCCCGACATGGTTTCAAAAACCCCATCTGCCCAGCCCATTCCCGACTCAAGCACATAAGGCAAAGCTCCAAATACCGAAAAAAACACCCAACCCAGAGTCACCACCATGGCGCTTTCTCTAAAGCGAAATCGAGTGCTTTTCGGCTTAAGCCCCGCAAGCAAAAAGCCCGTGAAAAAAGTGAAGGCTAAACTAAAAAGAAAAACCTTCGCGCTATGAGATTCTCCATACCCTAAGGCCACCAACCAGGGTATAAAAAGGGCTACACTCAAGATTAAATTGAGGTAGCCCAGAACTTTAAGCACGAAAACGTGATTCATGGCCTTTTTCTCTTAGAAGGTCAACCAGCGCTTTGATCTCTCCTTCTAAAGGGAGGTCAAACTCCATCAACTCTTCTGTGCGCGGATGAATAAATTTTATTGAGGTCGCCATCAAGGCCTGTGAGCTCACACACTCAAAGGCTTTTGCCAAAAGAGGCTTATCTAAAGGCTCACAGCGAGACAGCAAACTGCGGTCTCCTCCATAGAGGTTGTCTCCCAAAACGGGATGCCCCATATTCTGCATGTGAACGCGAATTTGGTGAGTTCGCCCCGTTTGCAACTGAAGTTTAACTAAGGCGAGTTGGGGGAAGTACTCTAGCACCTCATAATGAGTTATGGCGCGCTTTCCCTCTCGCTGAACTTTCATTTTAAGACGATGCCGGGGGTCGCGACCCATGATGTTGTCAATCGTGTCTTCTGTGGGATAAGGGTGACCCCACACCACCGCATGGTAAATCCGCGATAGGGATCGGTCTTTTAATTGATCAGCCAAGTGCACATGAGCGAGATCGTTTTTAGCGACCACCATCAAGCCCGTTGTGTCTCGATCAAGCCGATGAACAATGCCAGGACGCATTTGCCCATTCACTTCTGAAAGAGAGTTGCAATGATGCAAAAGCCCTGCGACCAGCGTGCCTGTTTTTACTCCCGAACCCGGGTGTACCACTCGATTTTTAGGCTTATTGATCACCAAAAGATCTTCGTCTTCATAAACGATATTAAGATCCATGGGCTCGGGGGTTAGGTGCATCGATTCGTTCTCGGGCAACGCTCCATAACTCACCACATCGCCATTTTTTAGCTTAAAGTTTTTCTTCACTTTTTGATCGTTGACCAACACCTTTCCAGACTCTAACCACTGGACTAACTTGGTTCTTGAGACTTCACTCCACTGGTTTTGCAACCAGTGATCGAGGCGCTCTTCGCCTTCAATCTCGACCTCTACACGTTCAAAATCACTCATTTTTTTTCTTTCTTCGCTTCGAGGTGAACCGTTTTTAACAAATAGGGGCTTAATATGATCAAACCAATACCTATCAAAACCCAGCTATCTGCTAGATTAAAAGTAGGCCAACGGTACATTTGATACCCAAAAAGATTTACATCGGGAAAGTCCCAATCGATAAAGTCAACCACTTTGCCTATGCGAAATCGATCGCTCATATTACCTAAAGCTCCCGAAAAAATCAGCACCACACCCAAACGGGCGACCCAATCTTTAGAAGGCAATGTCGAAATAAAATGCAGCAATCCCCAAACAGCCACGATAGAGATCAACACGTAAAAAACGGTGGGGGGAATAAAGGGCAAAAGCGATTGAGGTTTCATGCTAAAAGCAGAGCCGTAGTTATAGGCCAAAGCAAATCGAAAATACTCGCCAACCACTTCGATCTTATCAAAATTAGGTTGACCCGCACTGTCTAAGAATCTCGCTTCAGCCCAAAGTTTAGAACACTGATCAAGTAAATAACCGACCAAAAACACGAGCGGCAATATCATTTTTTGCAGGCGAGTAGGAAAAAGATTAGAGACGTTTATTTTAAGATTCATGAGTTTCTTTCTAAAAAGGCTTTAATTTTGCGGTGGTCTTGATCAAACATTTTTCGCAGAGCTGAATTCGAAAGTGACCGCCAAGTTGTCGCCCGAATGATTCGCTTAACTTCAGCTCGAGTAATTTTCACTTTGTTAGCGCCTAAGACCTGATCCCCCTCAAGCACCCGAGCTAATGTTCCCGATGACATAAACAGGGGCCAAAGACAAAACAAACGCAAACGAGGTTCAAGTCTCGGCAACCTCAACGTGTATTCCAAGGCGTCTTCAAGATGTTTGAGCGCCTTGGCCACCAATTGGCGCACAACCCTTAAAGCGCCCTCTCGATTGTGAGGTTCGAGAAATTCGACCGAGGCAATTCCCTCAGCGCGCATAAGTTCGGCAGGCACATAGCAAGTGTCGCGGTGAAAATCTTCGTAAATGTCTTTGATGATATTCGTAATTTGCAGAGCGAGCCCAAAACTGTTGCTAAGAGACTTCAGTTTTTCATAGCGTTCACCCCGAATGAGACTCGAGTATTCTGCAAACAGATCTGTCAGCATGTACCCTACGGTGCCGGCGACATAATAACAGTATTCATCGAGCTCTGCGACTGTTTCAAGTTGTAAACGCCCCGAACCCTCATCCCGACGAGCTGTAAATTTTTGCATTCCCTTACACATCTCATCGACCCATTTCGAAGTGGTTGCCACAACGCCATCTGCTTGATCAAAAAAAAGAGCCAAAGGCCATTCGGGATAAAGCGTCAAGCTATGATCCATTTGACTAGACGCCTTCCATTTTTCAGGGAGTTCGTCGACGAACTTTAAACAGGGGCGATGCCAGTGATCGGGATCTCTAAAGAGAAAGCGAAAGTTTTCAAGTAAGTCTTGTTTTTTTTGCGCTTCTAACTCGGCATCATCTTCGAGGGTATCGGCCATGCGGCAAAAGAGATATGCCAACAAAACAGAGCGATGCAGACGCTGAGGTAAGACGCGAATGCTAAGAGCAAAAGTGCGAGATACATCGAGAAGCATAGCCTGCGAATAGGGCCAAGGCCGGTTGCAACTTCGCTTCTCTAGATCAAGTCCAAATTCAGTACAAATTTCAGGGGTAAAAGCCATAGGGCAAAAATAATAAGCCTTAAAGGCACCTTTGAGTTAAAACAAAAAAAAGGTTCAATGACGAGTTTTTGTGTTGAGTTTTAAAACTCTGAGCAATTCTCCCGCCTGATCCGCATGGCGTAAGGCGTTTTGATGTTCCCAGCGCACTCGATTTCTCACTTCAACTTCAGAAATATCTCGACCCTGTTCACTATACAAGGTCAAATAGGTGTTGAGTTTATCGAAATAATATTTTTCCTGTTGATAATAGCGGGTCGAGATCCAGCGAGAGGTTAAAATTTTTAAAACAAAAACGAAGGCGATCGCTGCAATCCCAAAGATCAACCACGAAAATCCCCATTGAAAAAACGACCATAAAAGTCGCGTAATCAAAAATGCGTTCAAAGAAGCCAAGCCTAAGAAAAAAAATCGCGTCGTCCAGCGAAACTGTACACGCCTTTGATTGTTCCAGTATTTAGGTAAGTAAATCCAAGACTTACCCCGTTTAATCTGTTTGTCAAGAAAAAGGGGAAAAGCCCAATTTAAGCACCAAAAGTAGTAGCCTGTTCCCGCCGCAACGGTCAAAGCCAAGAGTGTGTATTCAAGCCAATGCAATGAGGTTCTCCCTGTCTAGCCCCCAATAATAACCATCTACCCTCTCCTTTTTCAAGGTAAAGTCACTTAAGATCTCAACCTCTGCATTTGCAAACCTCGGGAATAAGACTAAATTTTCCCTTCTTTGGGAATCTCGGTGAATCGAATGATTGAAATCGCATTTTGGCAGGAGTTTATCCAAAACCTTAGAGAAAAGCTTTCTCCTAAGGTGTTTGAAGACTTTTTTAAGAATCTGCAACCCATTCGACTCGAAGGGAGCAACTTGCGTATTTCTGTTCCTGAAAGTGTCGATATCGCCATTCTTAGGCAGTCTTATCGGGGTCTAGCAGAATTTTGTTACCAAGAAGTTAGCAGCCAGAGAGTCGAAATTCACTTTGAACAGGTCAAACCCAAAGTGCATACAGGTGTTGAACCGCCTTTCACGACCGTTCCTGGCGTGACGCTAAGCCGCGACTTTACCTTTGATAGCTTCGTTATTGGGATGAATTCAGAATTCGCTGCATCAGCCGCCATGGCCGTCGCTCACAATCCCGGCGGAACTCAATACAATCCACTGCTAATTTACGGGGGATCGGGGTTGGGTAAAACGCACCTTTTGCAATCTATCGGCAACTTTGTCATCGATCATTTTCCCGACAAAACCGTCAGATATCTCAGCTCAGATGATTTTTATCGAGAATACATTGAAGCCCTCAAAGAAAAAAATATTTCTGAGTTTTCGTCTTATTATCGCAATCACGTCGATTTATTGCTGATGGACGATATTCAATTTCTAAGCAACCGCATGGAAACCCAGAGTGAATTCTTTCACATTTTTAACGCTCTGCACCAAGCGGGAAAACAGATTGTGCTCACCTCAGACAGCGCACCTTCAAATGTAAAAGGTCTTGAAGAGCGTTTGATCTCTAGATTTCAGTGGGGTTTGTGCGTCGATATTCAACCTCCAGATATTGAAACTCGCGAAGCCATTTTGCGCAAAAAAGCCGACTTGAATAATCTGGATTTGGCCGACGACATCATCACCTTTATCGCTCAGTCTGTTGAAGCCAACGTTCGCCTTCTCGAAGGCGTTGTGCGCAAGTTACTTCTACAATCTTCGATCACCAACAAAGACATCTCTATCGACATGTGTCGAGAAATCGTCTCTACCTCGGTAAAATCTGTTCGACCCAAAGTCAACGCCGAAGAGGTTGTCGCCGTCATCTCTGAATACTTCAATGTCGACGTCGACAAGATTTTAGGAGGCGGGCGAGGAACGAAAGAAGTCGCTCAGGCGCGTCAGGTGTCTATGTATCTGCTCAAAGAATTTTCGAATCTTTCGTTAAAATCGATTGGGAAACGCTTTGGAGATCGCGATCACTCTACCGTCGTGCACGCCTTAAAGACCGTGCAAAAGCTCATCAACGAAGACTCTAACTTTAAGGTTGTCATTGACGGTCTTAAAAGCAAACTCAATTGATCCTCATTTCACCTCTCAAAAAAAATCGAGCAGTCTTCTCATAAATTATTATAGTGGTAGCATGACCGGCTCAATTCCAACATTCTCTTTTTTTAAAAAGCGATTGATCGCCCTTGTCGGGTGGGGCATCCATGTCGTCTATGGCATACCCTGTCAGACCCATTCTCCACCACTTGCCCTGCCCGAACAAAGTCAAATTCTCCCGACCTACCTAAGGCTCAGTTACCCTGGGCAAAAGGCCTTTGATCTTTCTGATAGCCTGCTTACCGAACATTTTCATCTGCACTTTAACCGCACCGGCTCAAATCGAATCGACACTTTAGATTCTGATCTCAGCGGTTTTCCTGATTACACAGAAGAAATTGCTGCAGAGTTAGAGTTTCTCTACGAGCTGTACATCCAAAAAAGTGGATGGAATTCACCTCCCCTTGACAACAAAGGGCATTACCACGTTTACTTCATCGACATGGATCCTAGTTATTACGGTTATGTGCAACCCGACAATTACATCATTGATAATCCCCAAAGTGAACGCCCAGAAATAAATGCCTACGACAGCTATATGGTGTTGCGCAACTCTTATCAAAATTTTGAGCACCCCGAAGAGGCCTTGCTGGCAACCTTAGCTCACGAATTTCTGCACAGCATTCAATTTGCCTATGACGCTTGGGAAGAGCGATGGCTTTTTGAAGGGCAAGCCACTTCGATGGAATATTGGGTTTATCCCCAGCTCACTGATAACTTTCAATTTCTAGACATTTGGTATAGTCAACACGAGGCCCCATTAAACGCCGACGCCGCGCTCAATCCCAACTGGGAGTCGCTCAACTATGCTATCTGGCCCTTCTTTCACTCTCTGCATGAACGCTTTGGAGGGTTAAGTATTTCTAGGGCCATCACCGAAGCGGGACTCAATTACAATAGCAGAGCCATTGCCGCCGGACAACAGGCCATCGACCAAGCACTTAAAGAATCGGGCTCAAACTGGGAAGAAGAAATCAAATACTACGCACTGCAAAGTTTTGGTTTGCACTCTCAGTCTCTATTTATCGACTATGCAATGAATGCCAGCAGTGATTTTTTGAACTATGAACCCGAGCTCTCTTTAACACTCGATCTAAATTTGAACTTAGAAAAACCCTCTGGAGCTTATCGACTGCAAAAAGAAGCCCCGCTTTGGGGCAATGGATTTCACCTGATTCAAGCTGAACTTTCTCAAGGGCGCACTCTTTTTTTCGACATCAAACACCATTTCGAAATCGTTGCAATCGATACATCAAGTGTACTGAAAATGGCTTCGGCCAAACTCACTCCAACAAGCAACTCTTTTAATCTTGATTCGAGCTGGACCGGGCATCCCATTCAGCTCTTGATCTTTAATTGGGGAAGTTCTCGGCAATCGACTTCTTATGAAATCGAATGGATGCCCCTCAATCAAAGGGCTACTCAATTTTGCGGTAGCGCAGCAGATAGCATAAGCTCTTCATCAACAATGGATTGCGGCGCATTCTATGACTTAAAGGGTCATCTAAAAGGAAGGGGATCTAAAGAATTGATTACTCTCGACCCTGGCATATACTTTCAAAAAACCGGCGCATTGCAGCGTTCTATTTTGTTTAAATAAGCAAGTGGTTGTTGTGGCTATTAATTTTCAAAGCGTATCGCCTTCGACTCTACTCGTATTTCATCCAAACTATTCAATCCGACCTGTTTTGCAGTCAAACTAATCAACCCATTATATGATTGTCCAGACTGCAAACTTTTATACGAACTAACAGCGCGTTTTGACAAGCCATTTTTAGTTGTAAGTAATTCAAGATGCTCAACTTTCTCTCCTTTTGAGTACACAACTACCTTATATGGCATGTTATTTAGCCCAATGGGAGGAACCTGCTTTCTTCTTGGGATTTTTTCCACTGTTGAACTACCCGCTTCAACGATTGCGACACTATCCTCTGTATCATTTTTAATGATTACGCCCAATTGAAAACTTTGCTCCTGCCCCGTTTTTCCTGGTAGCTTCACCAAATTATAACCATCAATACTGAGTTGGCCAGCGAAGCAGGTAAGCCCAAGCATCACGATGAGTGCTGATATTATTTTAGCATCATTCCCCCATTGGTTTTTGACCTCAGAGGTACCTCTGAGGTGTCTCTGAGGTGTCTCTGAGGTGTATAATGCTTCGAATTTCACGGCTTAATCCAAATATTGATGCCTCGCGGCCGCGCGAGAGTTGCTGAGCTGTATAAGCATCAACAGTTAATCGGTGAACTTCAAAAAACAGATCTCATCAAGCTCTCAAAGTCTTCACAAATGCCTCTACAGCCCCTATCGGTGTTTTGGGTAAAACACCATGCCCTAAATTCATGATATGAGCCCTGTCTTTTACTTTAGATACGATCTCTCGAGTTTTAGCAATAACCACTTCGACAGGAGCAAATAGTGTTGTAGGGTCTAAATTCCCCTGAAAGATCACTTCGGGATGACGAGCAAAAACGTGATCTAATTCAACCCTCCAGTCTAAACCAAAAGCATCAGCGCCAGAAGCAGCGACTAAATCATCGAGCAGAGTGGCCGCGCCATTGGCATAGTGCAATACACGAACCGATGTTTTTGATTTTACTCCTGCAATCACTTTTGCCGTATAGGGCAAAACCTTTTCTCGATAATCAGCAGGCGAAAAATAACCGGCCCAACTGTCCATTATCGTGAGCACTTGAGCTCCACACTCCACTTGATAGAGCAAATATTCAATGGTCAAAT
>JBNKYI010000053.1:0-10430 GCA_050300815.1 Fibrobacterales bacterium | reverse complement strand
TAAACGCCTCTTAGATCAATAGAGAAGGCCATTAGAGATCTCGGAAGTTTGACTTACCAATTTTAATAAGGTATTATTAATGATAATGTGGAAAATATTTGAAGAAAAATCAATTGCTAAAATCTGTAAAAAGCTTCCTCCTCAAGTCGTTAAGAAATATGAACTGTGGAAAGAAATAGTGTTTCGTCATGGCCCAGAAAAGCTTAAAGAATTCCCAGGGTTTCACGATGAACAACTTAAAGGGGATAGATCAAGACAACGGTCTTCAAGATTAAGCCTCAAATATCGAGTTGTATATGAAGTAAATGATTTAGAAATCAGTGTTTACGTTGAAGAAATTACTCCACATAAATACTAGGAGATGGAACCATGATTAAAAAAGATTACACGGCGGCGAAACGCCACATAGAGCTTAACACGGGTGAAACCATTAAAATGTTACGTGAATTAAAAGCGTGGACCCAAGAAGAACTTGCTAAGAAATCGGGGATTAATGCAAAGAACATTTCTTTGCTTGAAAACAACCACCTCGATATCGGAAAAAAAAGAGCGATCCAACTCGCCGAAGCCTTTGGAGTTCATCCATCGATCATTATGTTCCCAGAATATGAAGCCGAATTGATTGAAAGAGTGGCTTAGAGCTTAAATCAACTTATGCCTTCATAACGGGTTACAAAAAGTCAGCTAATGTCGTCTAAAGGGGTGAAGTTTGTTCCACCCTAAAGCAAAAATTTTCTTTGAATTTTTGTATCCAAAAAGATACATTTGTGATGTACAGAATAAAAGCCACTGACGCTTTTTTGAAATGGTTTTACACATTAAAGGACAAGCGAATAAAAGCTAGAGTTCTTGCACGGCTAACTTTGATAGAAAAAGGATTATTTGGCGACGTTAAAGTTATTGACCCTAACATCAATGAACTTCGAATTCATTACGGACCAGGATATCGCATATATTATACTAAGCAGAAGGAAACACTAATCCTTCTCTTAATTGCGGGAGATAAATCCACACAAAAAAGGGATATTCTAAAAGCCAGAACTTTATACCAACAGTTGAACGATCTAGAGGAATATGATGAGAGTTTCAGAGTTTGACATTTCGGAACATCTCTGCGATGAAGAACTTATCGCAGAATACATCTCCGCGATTTTAGAAGAAGGCGATCAAGACCTCTTTCTCGCAGCAATTGGCCATATCGCTAAAGCAAGAGGAATGCAAGAAATCTCAAAGTTCACTGGTCTTGGACGAGAAAGTCTTTATAAAGCATTAACCCCTGGAGCTAAACCTAGGTTTGAAACGATTTTTAAAGTTCTAAATGCTCTGGGAATTAAACTCACCGTTTCATCAATCCACTCAAAGAATGTATAAGCGGGTTACAAAAAGTCAGTAGAAACAAATGAACATTCGACCTCTTCAAAAAGAAAACCTCTCTGAACTTCTAGAGCTCTATCCGTATTTACATGTGGGTGAAGAAAAAATCCAACATGATCAAGCCCTTGAGATTTGGGAGCAAACCGAAAAATCTGGTTCTATTATTTATTGGGGATTATTCTTAGAACAAAAGCTTATTAGCACATGCCAGCTAGTGATTATCCCCAATTTCACACGCAAAGGTTCGCCCTACGGTTTAATCGAAAATGTGGTCACCCATCCCGAGTACCGCAACCAAGGTTTTGGCAAGAAAACCCTACAACACGCTCTAGAATATGCCTGGTCAAAAGACTGCTACAAGGTCATGTTAATGACCAGCAGAAAAACCCAAGAGGTTCTTGGGTTTTATGAATCCGTTGGGTTTCGCGCAGATGAAAAACAAGGGTTTGTGGCCAAGCCAAATCTTTAATTTAATGAAAACTAACCCAACACTCCTTTAATGATTTGAAAAGCAAACATTATCGATATAGATTATGTAATACGTTTTTCTTATCGAAAGTCTAACTATGGCAACAGTTACCGTTTCACCTAAATTCCAAGTGGTCATTCCAAAGGAAATTAGGGAATCAATGAACCTACAGGCCGGAGAAAGCCTTCAGGTTATACAAATAGGGCAAAGAATTGAAATGATTCGAGTTAAGAGCTTATCTACCATGAAAGGTTTTCTCAAAGGAATGGACACTTCTTTTAACCGTGAAGAAGATCGCACCTTATGAGTCACATTGTTGATACCTGTGGATGGCTAGAATTTTTTGCAGAATCAAAAAATGCAAAAAACTTTGAAAAACAAATTTTAGATACTGAAAACTTGTTGGTCCCTACTATTGTTCTCTATGAGGTTTTTAAAAAGATTTGCCTTGATTATGATGAAGATAAAGCTTTAGTCGCAGTTGCCCACATTAAACAAGGAAAAGTCATTGAGGTTTCAGAAAACATCGCAATATATGCTGCCAAAATTTCAACAGAAAAGAAACTCCCAATGGCTGATGCCATTATTTATGCCACAGGATTGATGTATCAAGCAACGATATACACCCAAGACAATCATTTCGAAAAACTAAACGGCGTAAAATATTTCAATAAGGCTAAGTGATTTAGAATTAAAAAC
This sequence comes from Fibrobacterales bacterium, assembly GCA_050300815.1. Lineage (GTDB taxonomy): Bacteria > Fibrobacterota > Fibrobacteria > Fibrobacterales > CAWVXU01 > JBNKYI01. The sequence goes on along the minus strand of JBNKYI010000053.1, from coordinate 7,888 downwards.
GACGTTTACTGGAGGTAAACCGAGTTTTTCATGATGCAGGATTTCGAAGTGTTGTGGGATCTTTTCTGAGAAATAAATTTTTAGAGTTGCCCGATAAACTAAGCGGATTCTTGCCCGATGATTCTCATCGCCTCAGTCGTGCGAGCCATGCCGCGGCGCTGGTCAAGTTCATGTTGAACCGCTGTTTGCTGCAACGCAATATTCAAGCCGGGATTCTCGGCTTCAAATTCAAAGCTCTCGCGTACCAGCAGTTGATTTTCAAACTCCCCAAAAACACAATAACTTCTGAACAGTTTAAAAATCGACGCCGTCGACTCCACTTCAAATCCCATTTGGGGGTCGACATTTTTCAGCTTGCCCTTCCAAGTCAATTTGCTGAAACCGTGATAAAGAACGAACACAACAGTCGCCCCTTCAGAAAAGCCCTCAGTAAAAACGTAATTTAGGGCACAAGCCTTAGCTCCCGATCTTACGATAGTCGGTTTTTTCTGGTGTAAGTCAATAAATTCTTTACGCGTGTGAGAATAAACGGAAGATTGTGTTATCCAAGGCATGCACCGAATATAGTTATTCAAGGCAAGACTTAGACAAAAAAAATAACGGGGATTGAGAAGCGGTTACTCGTCATCTCGCTTGGTCAGTAAAAATTTTCTATGAATAACGCAATTTTTGGCCGTGTCCTTAATTTTTTCTGTCTCTTTCTATATTTACCCCGAGTTCATCCTGCGGGGCATTCCCGCTAATCTTTGGCACGAAAGCAGATATGAATCAACGCCCTTCAAATGTAAGAGTCTTTTTGTTTACAATACTCGGCTTAATTATTGGTGGAATCCTCGGCGAAGCCCTAGGTGCACTTCTTGGAGTTATCGGTGAATGGGCCAACATGGGCTACGACAATTCTATACGCCAAGTTTTCATTGCCGCTTTCGAACCGTCAATCGGTTATAATAACCCCGAAGGCGTCGCCATTGACTTGTATCTCATCAAGTTTAAATTCGGATTTGGCTTTCGCTTTAGTTTTGTGAGTATTCTCGGACTTTTCGTCGCCTACCACATTGAAAAATGGTCTAGAGCCAGATAATTGGAGTTTTAAGTGAAAACACTTCGTTCCCTGCAAGAATCCCTTAATAATGGTGAAACTACCTCTGTCAAACTCGTCGAAGAATCCCTTTCGACGATCGAGGCAGCTCAACACCAAAACGCCTACATCTCTGTATTAAAAGAGCAAGCTTTAGAAGCTGCGGCCAAGGCCGATGCCCAACGAGTTAAAGGCAATGCATCCTCTCCACTGGCGGGCATCCCTATCGCCATTAAAGACAATATGAGCATGAAGGGAACCCGAACCACTTGCGGATCTAAAATCCTCGGAGAATTCGAAGCCATCTACACTGCCACCGCAGTGCAAAAACTCGAAAATGCCGGCGCCATTATTGTGGGCAAAACCAACCTAGATGAGTTTGCGATGGGATCAACTTCTGAATCTTCATTTTTTGGCAAAACTCTAAACCCCCAAGACGAAAGTCTTGTACCTGGGGGATCTTCAGGGGGTTCAGCCGCCGCCGTCGCCAACGGAAGCGTTCCTATGGCTTTGGGCTCTGACACGGGTGGATCCATTCGCCAACCCGCCGCTTGCTGCGGCATCGTTGGTTTAAAACCTACTTATGGTCGTGTTTCCCGTTATGGCCTAGTAGCCTATGCTTCTTCGCTAGACCAAATTGGCCCTATGGCTACCAACGTTGAAGACATCGCCTTGACTATGAATGTGGTTTCAGGCCAAGACCAAAACGATTGCACTTCTGCTCCATTAGAGCACGAAGATTTTACTCGCCTTCTCGATCAAGATCTCAAAGGCAAAACCATTGGTATACCTGCAGAATATTTTAACGAAGGATTGGCCACTAGCCAAAAAGACGTGATTTTAGGTTCACTCGAAAAGCTTAAAGAGCAAGGTGCTGAGCTAAAAGAAATTCACTTGCCCAATATGAAATACTGCATCCCAGCTTATTACATCTTGGCCACAGCAGAAGCCTCTTCAAACCTTTCTCGCTTTGATGGCGTGCGTTATACCCATCGCACCGAAAACCCTGCTAACCTCGAAGAACTTTATTCAAACTCTCGCAGTGAAGGTTTTGGTGCCGAAGTTAAACGCCGTATTATTTTGGGAACCTTTGTACTTAGCTCGGGCTACTACGACGCCTATTATATGCAAGCACAAAAAGTGCGTCGCCTGATCAAAGATGACTTTGAAAAAGCGTTTAAATCATGCGATATCATCGCTTCACCCACCATGCCTACCGCTCCGATGAAACTCGGCGAAGCTGAAGGGGATTTGATGAAAATGTATTTGTCTGATATCTACACCGTATCTTTGAACCTCGCTGGTTTACCTGGCATTAGTTTGCCTTGTGGTGTTGCTGACAACAGCAAAGTGGGGATTCAATTGATCGGTAAAGCCTTTGGCGAAGCCGAACTTTTACAAGCGGCAGCAGCCGTTGAGCGTATGGGATAATTGCAAATGGTATGGGTTTTTAGGATTGCCATCCTCAGCCTGATCTTTGGATGCGCCTATCCCCATCGTCCGGGCTATGATCGCAACATCGGCGGATACCCTGAATCAAGCTACAACAAAAAACGTTCAGAGTCTCATCGCACAAATAAACCCTCTCCTTCAACCGATGCCAGCTTGTTAAAAAAGGCGATCAAACCTTGGCTTGGCACTCCCTATGTTTATGGGGGGCAAAGTAAAAGCGGAACAGATTGCTCGGGATTTGTCAGACAAATCTATCTCAAAGTTTATGATTTAGATATTCCTCATAGCACCAAACAAGCTTGGAGTTTCGGTCAGGCTATCTTGAAAAGTGATTTAAAGCCTGGCGATGTCGTCTTTTTTGGCAGCTTTGTCGGTGTAGAACACAACGGAATATATGTAGGAAACAACTCATTTGCACATGCCTCAACCTCAAAAGGCGTGATGTACGAATCTCTTGACCACCCCTATTGGGCACCTAAATACCAAGGCGCCAGAAGGTATATTTGGTAAACATGAAAAAGAAAATTGGATTTCAAGGCCGTATGGGAGCCTATTCTGAAAGCGCTTGCCTCCACCTATTTGGTGAAGACGAGATACTTTGCCCCTACCCAACCTTTGACGATGTTCACCAAGCACTCGCTGATGGTGAGATTGATTTTGCCGTACTCCCCTTTGAAAACTCAACCACAGGGAGCATTCACGAAAACTTCGATTTGATTTTAAAATATCAGTTTTCGATTTATTCAGAAGTCATAATTCAGATCGAGCACACTTTGATGGCTCCTCAGGGTCTCGATTTTAATGACATCCAAGAAGTACGCTCTCACCCTCAAGCCTTAGCCCAGTGCAGTCAGCTTTTTAGAAATCACCCGCACCTCAAAGCGATTCCCGATTTCGACACTGCGGGGGCTGCCGAAAAGATTTCACAAAACCCGGGCACCACCGCAGCCATTGCCAGTGAATTAGCCGCCCACGAATACGGCCTAAACGTACTCCAACGAAATGTCGAAAACATTCACGACAATAACTTCACTCGCTTTTTTTGCTTGGGCCCCAAAACCGAAAACATCGCCCTTGGTAGCGATAAAATTTCTTTGATTTATATCCCTCAAGGCAACCACAGTGGCATTTTATACGACACCTTGGGATCATTTGCTAAACGCAAACTCGACCTCGTTAAAATTGAATCTCGACCGCGCACTGGGCGCCCTTGGGAATACACTTTTTATCTGGATCTTTTGGGAAATATCAATGAGAACAAAGTGATGGAAGCCATCGAAGAGATCAAAGATGGCGCCGATGAAGTGGTACTTCTCGGTAATTATCCTCGAGGAGTCACTCGCAAACTTTTTACTCGTAAAAAAAATTAATACAAAGAAAAACAAGGAAGACCATGCGCCACGACCAACGCCAAGCCGATGAACTAAGACCCATCAAAATCACCCCTGACTTTGTGCAAAGTGCCGAAGCTTCTTATTTGATTGAAGTGGGAAGAACTCGTGTATTGTGCAATGCTTCTTTAACCACTGATGTCCCTCCTTGGATGAAAGATCAACAAGAGCAACCTAAGGGCTGGATCACGGCAGAGTACTCTTTATTGCCGCGCTCAACCAATACTCGAGTTAAACGCGAGCGCGGAAGTATTTCTGGACGCACCCAAGAGATTCAACGCCTCATCGGAAGGTCGCTGCGTGCGGTGGCCAACCTCGAAGCCATGCCCGGGATTTCTGTAACCGTCGACTGCGATGTCATCGAGGCTGACGGTGGAACGCGTACCGCGTCCATCGTAGGCGCCTTTATGGCGCTGGCCACCGCCCTCAACAACTACAAAGCTGAAGCGGGCATTCAAGGCCAAATTTTAAACAACTATGTGACCGCTGTAAGCGTAGGAGTGCTAGAAGGCACGCCTATTCTCGACCTCTGTTATGTTGAAGACGCAGGGGCTGAGGTCGATATGAATCTTGTTTTCGCCAGTAATGGCGACTTTATTGAAGTGCAAGGTACAGGCGAAGAAGCTACCTTTAGTCGCAAAACTCTTAACGAGCTTCTCGACTTAGGTGAAAAAGGCTGTACTGAGCTGCTCGCTCTGCAAAAAGAATTTGTGCCCGAGTTGCCTTAGGTTTTTCCCAGGGTTTTGCCCGCAGTTACTCCGCGGGTTTTTGCAACTTATTAAAATGCTGGGAACCTAAATTGTTTAGATCCCAGATAGAAATCGATATAAAAACTTAATTCTAGAGAAAGGTATACCGCTTACTTATTGCTTCAAAGACGACTTCTAACCTGCTCTCTTATTTTCACATTAGAATGATTAAACCCTCGACTAGTGAGTAAATTTGAAACACTGTCGTAAACTTGTTTCTCATTTTTTTCGTCTTTTATTGTAATTATCAAACAAAATTTCTGGCTTAGCTCTTCCCCTGTCTCTTCAGCCATTGTTTCCGAAAAATCTCTATACAAGCCTCGAAGTTTTAAATACCACTTTTTGGGTGCTTTCAAATACTTTTTTTTGTTGCTTTCAGTCATTTCACCTAACTTAACAACCCACTTCTTTATTGGTTGATACTTATGACCATAGTTCAACAACATTCTTTCTGTCGCAAAGGATTTAGAACTATCTTTGATTGCAGTTTTCGAATAATGTGTTGTTTTAATGACATTCTCATTTCCCTCTAAACCTATTTCATTTAAGATATTTGGTTTTGAAATATCTCGTTCCTTGATTTGATCATAAGTGCCAAACAAAACATCAATATTGGACTGGCAATATTCAGAACCTTGTTTTGGATTCAAAATAGATGAAGTAACCAAGGTGATTTTAATTTCACCATAAAAAAAGCCTTCCTCATTGACCAAATCCTCTGGGTATGGGAATTCCAGTATCTCAAAGAACTCTCCTCTCACAAGTTTATCTTGTTGAATTAATGTCACTTCATTTGGAGAATTATAAATAATCTCATCAATTGTCCTGGGTATTCCGAAACCCATTTCTTTCAATTTACTATCAATGTCAGATTCATATCTATCAGGATATTTAGCAGAATGCACGACCAATGCTTTCAACAATAAAGGGTTAAATGTTTCATTAATTTCGTTATTTATTCCAGCAACCAGTGCAGCAACTCTCGGTGTCGAAAAACTCGTACCTACTGCATTTGCAACCCCACCATTTACGTCAAAAGATTTTACACCTGTTTGAGAAACAATTCCATCGTTCTTAAGACCTACATTTCCTCCAAAACTACAAACCTCTGGTTTTATAATTCCAGCGGGTCCATTACCAATTCTTGAAAATGGTGATCTATGTCCAGTGTCTGCTAGATCATACATACCTTTTTTATGCGCAACAGACCCTACTACTAGTGAACGTATAGAATCTGCGGATTTAGACAATCTTTGTACCGGTGCATTCTGAATAAAGTTTTTACAATTACCAACAGATTTACATATTAGGACATCAAACTCATTTTGTATTGAGTCTAACGCAATACCAAAATCAGAAAAATCGTCTCTAGATGCTTCTACATTTGTACCTAATGACAGATTCCATATTTTGATGTCTTGGTTCCTATTGATTGCATCATAGATATTTAAAATTAATTCATCTTCCTCTATTTCTTCATTTGGATAAACAATTGCATCTAGAATCATACAACCATCTAAGCCAGTATACTTTTTCTTTTCTAAATCATCTCCGTATACAATTAACCCTGCAACAAAAGTTCCGTGTTTTTTTTCGACATATTCTTCTGGATATGATGAAAACTTTTTACTGATTAACCATGGTTTCAAATATTTATTATCTGCAATTCCACTATCTAATACTCCAATTGTTGGGTAATTATTCCCCTCCACAGGCTCCTTTACCAAAAGATCACTTTTACCTTCAAGACTATCTAAACTTATAGAGTATTTAGGCATAAATGAAAATGATTCTAAGCCAATAAAACTTTTAATTTCTACAAATTCCTTACGGCCCAATCCTTTTAGTTTATAAACAATTAAATCTGGAGAATATTTTACTTCGATAAAATCTACACTTAACTCTTTACACATTAACTCAAATACTTTACAAACCTCTTTATTTAGTTCGTAACTCTGATAATTTATAAGATTCACCTTATACGATAATCCATCTATTTCGTCGACAATTTCTTCTACACTAATATTCGGAACAAATTTTACCAATTCATTTAAAGCAGATAATGCATATTTGTATTTCTTATAGTCAGAAACATTTTCTTTTACTGAATTCAGGTCCTCGACCTTATCTAACTTTACTAAAAGTTTTGTATCACCTGAAAAACCAATCAAATTAGATTTTCCATTAACATTAAACATTTTTTTTATTTCTTTTCTGTGAGTCTTCGCAATTGCCTCATCGCGTATATCAAGATGCAATACTTGAGGTAACGATTTGGCTCCACCTTCAGCTATTTCGAAACTTTTTTTTACAATTTCTAATTCATTTAAAAACAATTCAGCCCTTAATCGAAGCTCCTCATCTTCCAACAACCACTTCGGTAGAACCTTACTCCCTCCACCTTCAGTTTTTCGTTCATCGGAATCTCTTTTTTGAAATATTTTAATTGGTAATAATTTCTTCTTTTCCATGATTTGCTCCTATAACATGGTTACGAACTTGCCGTTTGGAAATATTTAAAAACTTTGAATTTGGAACTGAAAACCTTGTTTCTAAAATCTGAAAAATAGTTTTGGCTGTGGTAATGCCTGCTAATGATCCTAAGGACCTGTTTGTGGAACGTGTAACCATGTGAACCGCGTAAAGCACAGGGCTGATATGGGTAGGCTTAGTCAAGTAACATGTTATTTTCCTAGTTTCGCGGAGGTTCAGGGCAGAAGGAAAGGATGGTGTAATCCCAACCTTAGGTGATGGATGGAGTAATCCTAGCCTTGGTACAAGAGGGGGCTTCTGTAGGATGGTGTAATCCATAGTGGTGAAACATTAGTGTGGATGTTTTGCAAGCTGGGAAATGCTGTGAAAGATTATGTGGTGATCTCCTGGCCGTGCACCAAAGGAAGTGTACAGTGGGCAAAATGGAGACTTTTAGTCGCTTAGCTAGCGATGAAATCACTACTCATGGGTACAGGGCACTTACCTTTGCAAAGTGTACAACTATCATGACAGCCGTGCTTACGGTTACAAGCGGTCTGGGATCCTCTTTTGATTAGATGGGTTGGATGGGAATGGAGTGGAATTGGCCATGTCTTTGTGTAATCTTTTTTATTACTTCGTGCATGTGTGGCCATACTTATGATATGCTTAAACTTAACTTAAGGGGTAGTTTCAGCCTGCAACCTCAATCTAGTCAGTAGTATGCTAATAATCAATAAGTCAAG
>JBNKYI010000052.1:0-10491 GCA_050300815.1 Fibrobacterales bacterium | reverse complement strand
CTTGAAAAACAAATCGAAGAGAAATTTAAGTTAAATCAAATCAGGAAAACGAAACTCGTAAATCACCCCTCTTCAACTGACCACAACTTTCTTTTCCGAAATCGAAATTCTGCGTTCTACCCACCGTTAGAAAGGCTGAAAATTTCTCTAGGATTATGGTATTTGAGGTTTTTCCGGATTTTGTTCGGAAGTTGGCCGAAAGTCCAAATTTGTCCTAACAGTTCGATATGTCCAGAACTGACACCTCCCCAACTTTCAGTGACCATAACTCCTGAACCGTTGGTCGGATGAGGGTGTATTTGTGCTTCCTGGAAAGGCCTCAAAATTCTCTATCACTTTCATATTATGTATTCCTCTTGATTCTGCACCGTGATTAGTCAGCAGAGTTTTACGAGATCGTCATCAGTCCAAATCTGAAGCTGTATTCAGGATTCTTCCACTTGTACACTGTGTTCCAACGATCGTAACTTCTTCCCTGTTTATCGGATTTGAGCATACGAGTAACGACTGGAAAGTGGAGAAAGTTAACTACGAGTTTGGTATTGCAAGTTTTCTGAGATGGTAATGCCCCCATAGTTAACACCACCGCCGAGCTTAACAGAACCATTAGGAAATTGCGGACCTGAAAGTAAATAAACCGAAGGGGCCGCCAAAGTGTCTACCTTACCTTCTGCAGTCTTGTCACAAGACAAGCCATTCTCTTTTACAATTTGTCGAAGCTCATATTCAATAACCCCGTCTGCGCGTTCAATCGCGACCTTATAAAAGGCGCGCTCGGTTTGCAGATCAATTGAGGTGCGCATTTTAAAGTTAGAGCCAATGACGTTTCTTTCAGCAAAAAAGATGTGAAAGGTATACGTTTCACCTGGTTGCAAGCCCAAGGTGTCGAGATTAACTGCACCATCAAGAGGGCCGTGAATTCCACCTATATCAACGACCAATTTATCATCGATATAGACCCAAACATCATCATCACCACGAAATTCAAAGTATTGACCTGGAATGTATTCGAACTCAGCGTTGACGTGCATAGTAAAAGAATAGTTATGTTCAACGCCATAATTAGGGTGTGTACTTCCTCTATCATAATTTGGATTTGCAATCGTCCCCTCTGGATCAAGATAATACCAGTCGTCTAGAGGAAAAAATCCATCAATTTTTTTGTCTTTATCTTCGTCGATATCTGCTAGCCAAAAGCCATCTTCATCCATTTCTAGACCTAATTCGTAGCATTTGGCATTGGTATAACCCGGCGATTCTTCTCTAGCGATAAACCAATCATCTAAATTACTCGTTTGACATGCGCCATTGCTTGCGGGGTTTTTAGCTGGCACGCCATCGACCAATGTCGGCAACACCATCCCTTCGCTTGCGCCACTACAGCCCACGGGTTCTTGAAAGTCAGCTTCAGAAAACTTCCTATCGTATAAAATCACTGAAAGCGAACGCTCAGGGCAATCGCCCAAAATCTCAGGAAATTTTGAATTTACTGTTGGAACGCCCTGAGGGTATGGCTCTGGGTTAAGCCAAACCGTATCACTTGAACTAAAATAAGATTTAACATCAATGCGAGTTGAATCCCCTAACCCTTTAGCACCAAAAAATTCATCGCCTAAGGCTTGGCTGTAATAAATATTCATCGGAATATCCGTATCGTAGAAGACGTATTTAAACCAACCACAACGCTCTTTGAATGCCTTTGTTTTCAATACTTCGCCGTTAAGGTTTAAACGAGGTGCCGTATTATTCCAAGGGTTTAACAAGTTGATATAATAAGCGGTAACAGGTGCCCGTGAGATCCGTAAAGAATCGCCTTCGGTAAAGATCCAAACTTCGTATTCACCCGCAGGCCAAAGGTCTTTGGCGGGATAGGACGTAGGATAAGTCTCGTTATTTAAGGGCCAGCCAGCCACGCTTTCAAACTGAATATTTTCATTTTGATTAAACTGCGCATCTTCTGCAAACTCATAGGTCCAAAAACCTTCCACTTGGGGATCTGCCTCCATTGTGGTGACTTGCCCAGGAATCACATTTCCTGCTCTGATCGATACAGAAACGTCTCTGCGGTCTTTATCGTTGCGCCAAGGGTGTTGCACGTGAACAACGTATTTCTTATCTAAACAGGCTCCCGTTTTGGGCTGGGTATTTGTCGTGGTCAAATCTGAATTGACGTAAACCGTATCTGAGCTGCTAAACTTGCCACTTAGATCAATGCTTCCACTTGTGGGTAATGCGGTTGATGTATGGGCTCTTACAAAATTAACTTGTGCAAGGGTGCCGACCTCTGATCCGGGAACCGCACCCCAAAACCATCCACATTTAGCGGGATCCTCAACGGCTCTCATCACCGCCGTATCCCCATTGATTACCATGCGCGGTAAAGACTTATTACCCCATGGCGAAAAAAACCAAATCATACGAGCATCTGGCGGAGTATAGCTGATCACTAATTGGGTGTCGGCAATGGTAGCCCAAACTTCGTTTTGGGTGACAAAGATGCTGTCCCAAGTAGGGTTTGGTTTAAAATCAATTTTATCAGATGTATTGTTACAAACATTTTGGTCTCCTCCGATAGGACAACCTCGAATCTGACCTACCGTTTCCCAAGAGGCACCCCAAGTGATTTCCCAACGGTACCACCCTCCCCCTTCGTCAACACCTTTGGTCTTAGAGCCTGTATTTAAGTCGGGATTATATCCTGTTGAATTACCAATAAGATGCAAGTCAATATCACTCGTGTTAACCCACGGATTGTAAATGTGAATAATGTTTTGGGCGAATACCACTTGGCTAGCCAGAAACAAAAGCACCGTGGCTAAAACGTTGAAACCACTCATAACCATCCCTTCTTTAGGAATTACAAATTCATTGATTAGAGCTTTCCCTTCTCTAACCCGCTGAATATATACTTTTAGACCGTTAAATGGTAAATATTTGGTTAAACATTTTAATGTCCACGGTCCCTTGGGCTAATCTATAGAGCTCGCTCATATTCTCCAAATTCAAAATAAGCCTTTTTTCTTACTGCGCTCCATTTGGTTCTCCAACTGTTCCCAACCCAGCGAAACACCAAAGGCTAAATAGGCTAGGGGTGCATTCCAATTAATCGCCACCTCATTGGTCGCATAAGAACAACGCCAATCGACCCAAGACTTTGCTGGGCTAGAAACATAATTTTTGCAACCCCAAGGCATATCGTTCACATCGTGCCCCCCCGGATGAGGTCCACCCACAACCCAACCGGGAACAGGCTGCTCAATTTTATCGGCTTCGCTAGGACGGTGGTGAGGATGCATCGCTGAACGCTGGCCAAAACCTGTTACAAAGCTACGGTTAAATGGGTTCATTCCCAAGAGATAATCTAGGGTACGCGTCGCCGCATTGAGGTATTTGATCTCTTTGGTATGCCGATAGGCCTTTAAGAAAAAAATCCCCCGGTTGGCCACCTCAGAGTTAGACCCCCAACGAAAATCATAAACATCCATGGGTAAATAGTGATGACTGCTTTGCGCCAAGTCATAAAGGATTTCGGCTTGTTGCAAGATTTGTTTGCGAGCCACCTCCCCCCAACTTTCGTCAACATCTTGGTCAAAGGCAAAGCGAGCTAAAGCCCCAACATTTAACCAGCTGGGCACTCCCATTGAACCTTTATTCAAGTCAAAATTATTGAGGTATTTAGGATCTTTGACGAGCATGTACATCTCGGCCGAAGCCATCAAAAATTCATCGTCAAGTTCACTGTTTGCGTACTCTCCTGTATTCACATCTGAAGGTTGGCGGTACCTCTTTTGAGGATGGGCAAGCGCCCAGTCATAGGCTCTCTGGGCCGCTAATTTGGTCTGTTCTGCAAAAGTCGAATCAAAAGATCGATAAAGCCGAGACGCTCTTGCCATCACCGCACTAAAATTGAGTGCCGCCGCAGTAGATTTGCCGATAATATATCGCTTCGCATCGGCTTCATGGGGCATAATCGATCCACCAAAACGCAGGGTCGTAAGCTTATGATATACCCCGCCATCTTTCGCCTGCATCGTTAACATCCAGTCTAAATTCCACTTGACTTCATCAAGTAAATCGGGCCATGAATTATTGGATTCGGGGATATTTAGCGAAAGGGTGTCAAAAATATCTTGATAATCTTCATAGAGTTCGAGAAGGGTCAAACAAGTGATTCCCGAGTTGACAATATATTTGCCATAGTCTCCCGCATCGTACCAACCCTTGGGTGAAGAGGTCGTGCCTGTGTCTCCTGTCGATTCGTGAAAATAAACCAAGGTATCGGGATGCCCCGCTGCACGCGCCCATTTTCCCGCGTATTTTTCGGTGGTAGCCGTGCTTGCGCGGTTGTGATAGAAGGCCTTAAGAGCGGCAATCTTAAGTTTGCCCCACGGATCTTTGCCCACTGGAAAAAACTCAGAGACCTTTTTTTTGCCCAAATAGAAGGCAAACCGACCTTCTTCGGTGAGACTCGAAAAGTCAATCAGGCGGGTTGAGTCTTCACCGGGGCTCCAAAATCCCACATTTCCTGGGAAAAATGTTCCAAAGACCTCTCCTTTTACATCTTTCAATAACAAGGTGTCGTTGATTCCGATGGCAACACCCACTTTAGAGGCTTGTGGTGGGTAACCTAAAAGAGAAAGACGCACTACGGGAGACGGCTGAGGTCTCGCCAAATCTGATTTTTCGGCAAACCCCACACAAAGTGCAAAACAGAAAATAAGAGTTTCTATTAAAGTGATTTTTGAATTAAGCATGAATCATAAACTTAAAATATTACTCCGCTCATATTGATTTATACTTGAGAAAACGATGTGTAAAATAGGTGTAAACTACAATTTCAAGTTCGCTCTTGATTTGCGATCACCTTTGAACTTTAAGTCGAAAGGATCCATTGTGTTTCAAAATATTTATGTTCCTCCCGCAGGGCCTCCCCAAGTCGCTCCCCCTGACACTCGTATTCACGCCCAAATGGGCACCGAAAATATTTTTGCGATGTTGAGGGACTTTTATCAAAGACTGAGTCAATCTGAAATATCTGCTCTTTTTCCCCAAGACCCTGATGCCCTCAAAGAAGCCGCAGACAAATCCGCCTGTTTTTTTACCGGACTATTGGGAGGACCTCCTCTTTTTCACGAACGCCACGGGCCACCCATGTTGCGCCGACGCCACTTTCCTTTTGTCATTGACGAACGTGCACGACAAGTTTGGGTCGATTGCTTTAAAGCCACTTTAAAAGAGGCCGATCGCTTTCAGTTTCCCGTTGAATACTTACCGGGTTTTATCGAGTTTCTCGACAAGTTCAGCGGCTGGATGGTTAATAGGGCCCCCTCATTGTGAATTACCTTTGGGACTTTCACCGTCACCCAGGAAACCTCGCAGAAGAGAAAGAGAGCAAACGGCCTTCTCTTTTGTGCAGCGCCGGTAAAGACGACTGGGAACATTTGTTGCAAATTGCTAAAGAAGCGCCTCAGCACCGCATCGCTCTGGGCATTCACCCTTGGTCAACAGCAGGCAAAAGCGAATGCGAGCTTGAATATGAATTTAAAGTACTCTGCGATTCCATTCAGAAATTCCCCCATGCACACCTCGGAGAAACAGGGTTAGACTCCTTGCGGGGAGGTGATCTCGAGTTGCAAAAAAAAGTTTTCTTCAAACACCTTAAACTCGCTCACCACCATCATCGATTATGCGTCATTCACTGCGTCAGAGCCTATAGTGATTTACTCGGCATTTTAAATCATTTGTTTGCAAAAAGAGAAATGCCCCGATGTATGATTCATTTCTTTGGGGGATCTCCACAGATTGCCGCACAGCTCTCTCAACTCGGAGTTGCATTGAGTTTTAACATCACCCGATTCAAAGATGCGCCCTCTTTTAAAAAAGCGCAGCGCTGTTGGCAAGTATCCAACACTTCCCTTTTAGAAAGTGATGAAGAAGGAGCCGTCGAAGCTGAAAAAGAATGGAAAAACGTTGACTTTAGACAGATCGCAGATTTTTCTCAGTGGAATGCAACGGCTCAACGTTTTTGGAATAGCCTGTAAATCAAGTCCTATTATTATTTTTGCCCCATGGCTACTAATCCGATTTTTCAACGCTTAAGACTGATCACTGGCGATCTCACTCTAGACGCTCTACAGGCCACCGAAGCCATTATTTTCGGGGTGGGAGGAGTGGGCAGCTGGACCGCAGAATCTCTTATCCGTTCAGGAGTGGGTCGCCTCACTCTCGTCGATTCGGATGTCGTTTGCATAACAAACGTCAATCGACAACTCGTGGCCACCACCAAAAATGTGGGACGCTCTAAGGTTCAAGAACTTAAGCAACGCCTTCTCGAAATCAATCCGCGAGCCGAAGTGACTGCAATTCATAAGGCTTATGACAAATCAACCCAAGACACCTTTGATCTCAATCAGTATGATTATGTCATCGACGCTATCGATTCACTTAGCTCTAAGGTTCACTTGATTTTGCAAGCCGTCGAAAGCGAGGCCACTTTATTGAGCTCGATGGGGGCGGGAAATCGAGTCGACGCCACACAGATTCGCACAGGCTCTATTTGGGAAACTCAAAAATGCGGACTCAGTCGAGCAGTGCGTAAGCGCCTTCGTAAAAAGGGATTTAAAAAGGATTTCCAGTGCGTTTATTCAGAAGAAGTCCTTGAAATTGAACATACTTCTCACCACGATGGCACTCATAAATGCTTTTGCCCCAGTGTTGTTGAAGACAAAGAAACCGGTGAAAATCTCGCTCAAGACTGGTGCCATACCAAAGCGCAGATCAACGGATCAATGGCACATATCACAGCGACTTTTGGCAATTTTCTCGCTGGCATGGTCATCATGGATGTAATGAAAAAAACTCGCGCGCTGCAAACAGAAGTTTAAAATTCATCTTAAAATCAAGGCATATCTCCTTAAAATTCAAGTGTATACAAAAACTTGTTTCAACGTCAGGAATAAATAGGCGGTCTTAAATTACAGAAGAAGGTTCTGCCGACCTAGCCGGTGGTTTTCATTTATACAAAAAAACGGGAGCTTTGCAGCTCCCGTCGGGAATGATGGGGATGGAAAGGATTTCATGTGAACATCTTGATTAAACCACAACCACACAACCAAAAAACGTTCACACTCATCGATCCATTAAGAAATGTACTAGATAATTATTTTTTTTCCAGAATAAAAATGTCTTCAACCACATTTTTATTTTTTGGCCCACTTCTAGCTACGAGATACAATTTCTGCTTTTCCTCTAAATCCCCCATTCAGAGCCATCAATGCCATGTAATAATAAATTGTCAATTTGAATGATGATTTCGTCGTCTACTACTTTGCCATAGCCCTGACCATTAGAAAACTGCAATTGATCAATTTCTGCCATTGCGTCACTCCAGCTATAGCCCTCAGCCGCCAAACTACTGTAGGGAGTGGGTAATAATTCATCGGCCCAAATCACATAAAGTGTCCATTTATCGGTAAGGGTTATTTCTGTACCAAATTTGCCCCAATAATCCGTCAACGTACTGTCAAAGCGGTTTAACTTACCATCAAATTCCACTTTTATATCGCCTTTGCCTTTGGCCCAAAAGCTGATCGCTTGCAATTTAGACAGATCAAACCACTTATTCCCCTCAGCAGTTGAATTGTAACCATTGATGCTCACGCCAACACCAACAAAGGGATAATTATCCCCTACGAGATGAGCGCGGGTATAAAGCCCTTTGCCATCATGACCTAGAGTAGAAATCAATTTATTGAAATTCATAGAACTGTCTTTATAAATACTGTCTTCTTGAATGAGTATAGATCCAATAATTAAGCTGCTGTCATCGGCATACATACGGCTATCTATGTTATAATAAGCATACCAATACCCCTTAGCCGAATCGGGAAAGGCACCTGCAACGGTGGCTAGATGTCCACTTAACTCGGTGAGGTTTGCTATACTGTCTGCATAACTGCCGAAACTATCCCAAACTACATTCGCAACGGTATCGAGATCAGGCCGCGGGACTTCATAGCTATAAGTCGACCAATCGATACTCGGATGCAACAAGGCATTCCCTAAGCTATCATTCCACGTTTCAGAACTTGCATCATAAATTCCGAAGCCCGCAGCAAACTCCCAATAAGAAAAGGGAATACCCAATTCTAATGCAGTCGAACCGACAAAATCTGTCCATAAAGTCCGCGACAGCAAATCGCCCTTGCTATAAGCCCCAAACTCTCCCATATATACAGGAAAACCCGTCGACTCTGACCAATCCACTGCCAATTGAATTTCATCTTTCAGCGCATTCTTTTGTTTTGTCGTACCGTACCAAGTAATCCCTGTCGGCAAGTTACCCGCCCAGTCGGCCCCTTGATGCGTAAAAGAGAATGGACTATAAAAGTGAAATTCTCCTATGACATTTTTTTCATCAGCGGGAATCACCAAATTCTCGAAGTTGTTGACACTATTCCAGTTTCCTGGACCGATCAGCAGTGTTCGATAAGGATCAATTGCCCTGATTTCGGGAATCACCTGGGCAATAATTTCATTCCAAATTTCATCCGTCACTTCTCCATTGGGTTCATTCATGATCTCAAACAAGAGTTCGTGCGGATAAGACTTATACCTCTGAGCTAGCTGCTTCCAAATATGAATTAAACAAGGAGTGTACTTTTCGGGGTCTGCAAGCAGTTCATCAAAATGGTGCACGTTCACGATTGTCACCATTCCGCGATCTAACGACTGGTTAATCGCCCAAGTCACGCGATCAAAAAATGTAGAATCAATTACGCAAGTGGTTGGCATGTCGCTAACATGTGCTGACCACCGCGTAGGGATGCGGACGTTGGTAAAGCCCGAGTCGGCAATAATTTCAAAAAACGACTCCTCTAAAGTAACTCCCCAGAGGCCTTCAGTAGGCGCTTCTAGAGCGTTGCCGAGGTTCATGCCACGCCCCATCTTTGCCGCGAGAGCTTTAGCTCCAGGATGAGGGCCATATAGGCCGATAGAAGAAGAGTCTACAGAGGAGGAATCTACAGAAGACGATGAACTCTGACCTATTGAAGAGCTATCTCCTAGCGAAGACGAATTTTTTGAAGAATCTGCGGGATTTGACTCACTACACCCCGCAATTAAGCTTAATATCCAAATAAGCAGACTCATCGACTTGATCAGAAATGAACGGTCTTTCATAAATTATCCTTTGTAATTGTTACCTCACATCTACAATTTCTCCCTACTTTTTCCAAACAAAATTGAAGATGCCATCGCCCTTGTGACGAGTTCCCTATTCTAAATAAAAAACCACTAAATGCCTCTTACCGGTCAATGAGTCTCGCTTTTTGCCAAAGTTCTACCAAATCCCTAACTGCTTTTTCTGCGTAAAGAGAATTCGTTAGCCCTACCCCCTTGACTTGGCTAGGGTTAAGATCTAGATGACTCTCCCAAAGCAACTGGCCATTGGCAGGGTCAATCACCCGAGTCGATAAAACGTAGTAGAGGTCTGGTTTTTCTTTTATTGTTAACGAATCAGGAGCCTCTTCTTGAGTCGACATAAACCATAACGTGATATAGTCGCAGCGCATTCGCTTACAATGATCAATCACCCAAGTTTTTTCTCCTTCGGGAGGGTCTTGATCAAGACGCACAAATTTAGGTCTGAGATTTCTATGCCCTAATTCTTGCTGCAATGAAAATTCGACTTCTTTAAAAAAGGAGGACGATTCTCTGGGGCCTTTCATGACGACAAAAGGACGCTCCATTTTTGCTTTTTCATTGGCAGGCATTGACTTGATTTTCACCCAGTCCGCTCGTGCGCAGGCTCCTAAGAGCACCATCGTCGCCAATAAAAGTATTCTCGGATTTATTCTATCTGTCTTTTTTCTTAGAATCTCAAATTTCATATACCGTCCGTCGATGAGCTTCCCTGCCTAAATGTAAGCAAACTCAATGAGATCAGGTGAAACTGGATTTCCCTTAAAAGTCACCAAGATGAGGGGGCAGTTTGCTATCGTTGGCTTATGACGCTATGGTACCCTTACTCTCAAATGCAAACAATGCCCTCGCCCTTCAAAGTTGAACAGGCCGAGGGCTGTGAACTTATCTTAGCCGATGGCCGACGACTCGTCGATGCGATCAGTAGCTGGTGGTGTGTCATTCACGGCTATAATCATCCCGTATTAAATCAAGCGGCGATTGAGCAACTCGGCAAGATGTCGCACGTTATGCTAGGGGGGCTTTCTCACGATCCCGCCGAAAGACTCGCCACCGAACTCGCACGTCTCTTGCCGGGCAATCTCAATCACGTCTTTTTTGCCGATAGTGGCTCGGTCGGAGTCGAAGTTGCCCTCAAGATGGCTTTGCAATTTCACATCAATCAAGGCGTGAAGGGCAAAACAAAATTTTGTTCACTGCGCATGGGATATCACGGCGACACTCTCACCGCCATGAGCGTCGGAGATCCCGATGATGCCATGCATCATATTTGGCAAGGCGCATTGCCCT
>JBNKYI010000051.1:8100-10525 GCA_050300815.1 Fibrobacterales bacterium | reverse complement strand
CATGAGGTCTGGTTGGTGGGAACAGATATCATTTATCATTGTGACATGAACCTGAATGTTTCAGACAGTATAAATGCTTTTATTTCTCAAGTAGATACGATTAAATACGGACATTCTCAGCTCTTTCCCGAAAAGTATCCGACAGAGTATCAATTTAAAGAGTTGGAGGATGGAAGTTTTATTGCGGTGGGATATTTAAACTACAGTTACAGTTTGGGGGGTACGGGATTTTCTGCGGTTAAACATCAATCGACTTTCTTTACATCGGCAGAGGGCAACGTATGGAATTATACTCCCGACCGTTTACCCTCTTTGGGGGGGCGCGTGAACGTGATATATAAAGACTTGTCTAAAATGTATGGCGAAGAAATAGGAACTCGTTCTTTTGATTATCGAGAAGAGAGAATTCCCTCTATTTACACCAAAGAATCGGGAACTTGGAGTATTTACGAAGAGGGAGAAGTACCCTTGGTCGAAGTTGAAAATTCGGGCAATCAATATCGCTTTCAAGGCGATGGGGGGACTGGCCTTGAGCTTGCAAAAAGAAAAGGCTCGGAGTGGAGCGGTATAGGCATTTTGCTTCCACAGATTGATGAAAAAAATCTTGTGATCATCAATCATCAGTTAACAGAAGATAATCGATTGCTTTTGTTGACAAGCGAAGGAGCGACGATCACCCGTAAGGCTTTGCAATAAAAGCTCGTAATATTTTACAAAAGCTTTAAACGGATCTAATGGCTTAGATCCGTTTACACTTTATGTGATTTGCTGACCAGATATTGGCGCCAACCTCCAAAAGTGCTAATCTCTTCTCCTTCTTGAGCGATATAGGGATTGCAAATGAATCCGTGAAC
This sequence comes from Fibrobacterales bacterium, assembly GCA_050300815.1. Taxonomy (GTDB): domain Bacteria; phylum Fibrobacterota; class Fibrobacteria; order Fibrobacterales; family CAWVXU01; genus JBNKYI01. The sequence continues at coordinate 9,671 of JBNKYI010000051.1, read as the reverse complement.
CCAAGTGCCGTCTTCAAGTTCGATTTCACCCAAAGAGAGAGGATGTTTAACGAGACTCAAAAAAGCGCCTACGCGAGAAATGGGCATTTCCCATACCTCAACTTCGAGATTTGTTCCTGTTGCACTTCTAAACATTCCTGGCTTGGGAAGCTCTTGGTGAGCTAATGCAAACATGTGGTATTTGGGTGAGGTTAAGGTGGTTTGATGATAAATAGCACCGAGTTCAACCAATTGATAATTCAGCGGCAAACCTGTCAAATGGGCTCCACATACAGCGATTGGCAGAAATCCCTCTTGGATGGGTCTTTGTTGTTCCATTGAGCGCTCCTAGTCCTTGGATCTTTTTAAAAGATCTATTCATTGATTAAAGGGTATATCCTTCTCGCTAATCTCAGAATACTTAGGTCTTCTCCACCCACTGCGTGCAAGGTGATCCCAAAGGGCAAAAACCCATTGGGATTTTTGGGATGCTCGACTCTACCTGCGGGCATGGCCAAACCACACATATTTAAAAGATTCATATGATTCGTATAAAATCCAAGCTGTGAATTGTGAATTATTGGATTTTTATCAATTTGTTCTCGTGTGAATAAGGTACCGATGGTTGGTGTCATAAGACAATCGACGTCTTGAAAAATTTTGTCGGCGAGTTTGCGATAGATTTCGAGTTGGTAAAAGGCTTTGAAGGTGTCGACGGCAGTGAGTCCTTTGCTGTTGAATACAATGTGAGAGACTGTGGGATCAAGGTCGCTCGGTTTTGTTGCAAGATACTTTTCCATAGCGATCAATCGCTCAGTGACCCACGGCCCTCCATACAAAATCTCGGCAGCGCTCTTAAAGCAGTGATAGTCAATTTCTACAAGTTCGACGGGAGAGGAGGATGCAGATAACTGTTGAAGAACTTTGGCAAAGGCTTCTTCGTAGAGTTTATTGCCAAAGAATTCGAGATCTTGAGAACGGGGAATCGCTAGCCGCAATTTAGAGTTTGAGTTGGGTTTGTCAATGTCTACAGACAATGCGGTAGATAAAGGTGGAAATTGAACAGCAAAGGGGTCGCACTCATCATAGGCGTTAACAACGTTTAATAAAGCGATGAGATCATCGGGATTGCGTGCGAAGATGGATACGCAGTCTAGACTTTTACAAGCGGGAACGACACCCTTACAAGAAAGACGCCCGCGTGATGGCTTTAATCCCCATATGCCGTTGAGCGCTGCGGGAACCCGTCCAGATCCGGCGGTATCAGTGCCTAGGCTAAAAATAACTTCATCGAGGGCGACGGCCGTGGCGCTCCCCGAACTCGAGCCCCCAGAAATATAGGTGGGATCAATGGAGTTATGACATTGTCCATAGGGGCTACGGGTGCCAACCAGCCCTGTGGCAAATTGATCCATATTTGTTTTGCCGAGGGGAATGGCTCCGGCTTGAATCAGCAGCTCGTCGGCGCCCGGAGCAGAGGAGTGTGGCAGCTCGATGGCTGAGTAGAGCGAGAGGTGGTGAGTGTGAAGAGGAGAAAGGCTTCTTGGCCTCGGCTTCGAGCAGATAAGGCGAGTCTTGGTCAGCGCACATGG
>JBNKYI010000051.1:0-8090 GCA_050300815.1 Fibrobacterales bacterium | reverse complement strand
GGCAGAGAGATAATCGTCAATTTCTTCTTTAGACAATAGCGTGATCCAGCCGTTGCGGTATTTGCCTTGATGAGCTTTGGCTAAGCACTCAAAGAGATATTCACGTGGTTGAAGAGTGCCCTGCTGATAAGATTCGACGAGTGAAGATAGGGTATGCATAATTATTTTTCCTCTACCCATATGAGAACCTGACCGCTGTTACAAACGGCTCCTTCTCGACAAAGAATTTTTTTTACGACACCTTTAACAGGAGATTGGCAATGAAATTCTGTTTTCATACTTTCAGAGATAATCAGAGTTTGCCCAGACTCAACACTTTGCCCTTCTTCTACTTCGATCTTCCAAATACTGCCGGGCACTAGGGCTTTAACGGCTTGACAATCATCGGGCATTTCGTTTTCGGATTCATCAACTTGATAAATTTCGGCGACAAATTCATCGAGCCCATTTTCTTTCCAGTGTTGTCGTTCAGCCGCAAAAGCTCGTTGTTGTCGCTCTCGAAAGACCGCAATGGATTCTTTATTTTTATCGAGAAATTTTTGATAGTTGCCAAAGTCAAACTCACTCTCTTCAATGCGAATTGAAAATTGACCTTGCAGAAAGTTCTTGCGGTGAGTGAGTAGCTCTTCAGCACTTACGGGATAAAAACGAATTTGATCAAAAAAATCAAGCAGCCAGGGTTTTTCGTCGGTAAAAAAATCAGTGCGACCAAAGCTATTCCAAATAGGAAGTGTTCGTCCAACGAATTGATAACCCCCCGGTCCTTCCATTCCGTAAATGCACATATAAGCTCCACCTATTCCAACGGCGTTTTCAGGAGTCCACGTGCGAGCGGGATTGTATTTGGTGGTTACTAAACGGTGGCGAGGATCGATAGGAGTTGCGACAGGGGCTCCGAGATAGACATCTCCCAAGCCCATTACCAGATAGCTGGCATTAAAGACCACATCAAAAACGTCATCAATAGACTCTAGACCATTGATTCGCCGTATGAATTCAATGTTGCTAGGCCCCCATGGAGCATTAGGTCTTACTCCCGAGAGGTATTTTTTAATGGCGAGTTGAGTGGAGGGATCATCCCAACTCAATGGGAGGTGAACGATGCGCGAACGAACTTTAATTTCGTGACTCAAGGGCATATGGGTATCAATTTGCATTAAGGTGTCTATGAGCATTTGCCGATTGATCTGGTTGGGATCGAATTGAATTTGCAGACTGCGAATTCCAGGAGTTAAGTTGAGAAGCCCCTGCAAGGATTTATTTTGCAATTCATCTTTGAGTAATTGAATTTTAAGTCGCAGAGTCAAGTCGAGAATGAGGGCGCCATATTCAACCAAAATATGATTATCTCCGGCAGCTCGAATCACCACTGAAATGTCTTCTTTATTTTTCCACTGACTGAGCAGAGGAGAAAGAGATTGCAAGGAGGTGCATGGGGGATGGGCTAAGTGGTCGAGTGATGAAGAAAAATAAAAGAGCTCTTGATCTTTAACCATTTGACGAGCAGTCTCGTAGTTTACGACTCTAAAGTGGATGCGATCGCCTGGGGCGAGCTGGCCCATTTTCCAAAGGTCGGCTTGAGCGATGGTAAAGGGGCAGACAAAGCCGCCGAGTGAAGGGCCGTCGGGTCCGAGTAAAATGGGCATGTCTCCGGTGAAATCAATTGTGCCAATGGCATAGGCGTTGTCGTGAATGTTTGAGGGATGCAATCCCGCTTCGCCCCCGTCTTGTCGCGCCCACAAAGGGGTGGGGGCAATGAGGCGTATTCCCGTACGCGATGAGTTAAAATGAACCTCAATGGTTTTTTGTAAGAACTCTTCGAGATATTCTGTTTGAAAAAAATCGGGAGCCCCATGAGGCCCGTAAAGAACGTGAATCGTCCAGTCTTTGACTAGCGGAGGGCGTCGGTTGTCGGCTAACCTCTGCCCAGAATTTCTTGCGTGATTGGGGAGAAAAAAAGAAACTTTATCCCCAGTGTTAAGTGCTCGTCCCTTATACCCCCCGAATTTTCCAAGAGTAAATGTCGAGCGAGATCCCATGTATTCAGGAACATCAATACCTTCGGCAAAGAGCAAGTAGCTGCGCAGTCCTCCCTTAGTAATCATTCCCATGGAGAGGATATCTCCGGCTTGCACAGCAACAAGAGTATAGAGAGGAAGGGGGTTTCCATTGAGCTGAGCTTGAGGATCAGCTCCGGTGAGGACGATATAAGTTGATGCTAAAAATTCTAAGGTGGGCCCTTTAAGGGTGATTTCTAAACCGGCACAGCGAGCATCGTTGCCTAGCAATTTATTGCCGAGAGCAAAATTAAGCGCATCCATAGGGCCACTGGGGGGCACTCCGATGTTCCAGTGACCAATGCGTCCGGGAAGATCTTGCACGGTGGTTTCGGTGCCGCCTTCAAGAACAATAAAACTGGGAGAGTGCCAAGAATAATGACTTAAAAATGAAGTGATCATCTGGCCCTTAGAGAAAGGGCTTTCAATGAGAATATCTATTAAATAGTTGAGGTTGCTTTCAATTCCTTCGACCCTGATCTCTTTAAGCCCTTGTATTAATTTTTGTAAGGCTGTTTCTCGATCAGGCCCATGACTGATGAGTTTAGCGAGCATAGGATCGTAAAAGGGAGAAATTTCGATTCCCCCTTTTATCCAACTTTCGGTGCGCAAGAGAGGTGACCACTGCACTTTACTGAGTAGACCTGTACAGGGCTGAAATTTGCGATCGGGATCTTCGGCATAAAGACGTACTTGTATGGAATGACCCTGCATTGATCCATCCCATTCCTCAAAATCAAGGCTTCCGTTCCCTTCGCGAATCATCCACTCAACGAGATCAATGCCCGTTACTTCTTCGGTAACGCCGTGCTCTACTTGAAGCCGGGTATTCATTTCGAGAAAGTAAAATTCTTCGGTATCTGCGTCGTATAGAAATTCGACAGTTCCGGCACTGCGGTAATTGATAGAGGCCGCGAGTTTTATCGCGCATTGATAAAGCGACTGCCGAAGGGAGGGATGTAAGCCCGGAGCGGGGCATTCTTCAATCACTTTTTGATTGCGTCGTTGTGCAGAACAATCTCGTTCACCTAGGGCGATGACCTTGCCTTGACCATCTCCAAAAATTTGAACTTCAATGTGACGGGCTTTCTCTACAAAACGTTCGATAAAAACACCATCATTACCAAAGTTGTTTGCACTCAGGCGTTTAACTGAGTCAAAAGCATTTTCGAGTTCGGTAAGGGTTCGGCAAACCTGCATGCCGATTCCACCGCCACCGGCCGAGCTTTTTAGAATTAAAGGAAAACCAATGGTTTGAGCCTGTGTTTTGGCTTCGTCGATATCTTTTAGCAGGTTACTACCTGGCAAAAGAGGAACTTGATTTTGACTTGCCAGTTGTCTAGCGGTGTGTTTCAAACCAAATTTTTCCATTTGTTCTGCAGTGGGGCCTAAGAAGCGAATTCCCTGACTTTCACAGAGGCGAGCAAAATTTGGATTTTCAGAAAGAAAGCCATAACCGGGATGTATCGCATCGGCCTTGCTTTGAGTGGCAATCGCGAGAATTTTTTCGACGTTGAGATAAGTGTCTCGCGCAGGGCCTTCGCCTAAGCAGTACGCTTCGTCAGCTTGGCTGACGTGTAAACTGTAACGATCGGCTTCAGCGTATACGACAATCGAGGGGATTTTCATTTGCTTGAGAGTTCGCAATACTCGACAGGCAATGGCTCCGCGATTGGCGATTAAGACTTTTTTCATTTTTATTCCTTAGACAATCAAAGTAGAACAAGAAGGAGCGTTTTAAGAGTCAATCCCAAATGAGAATTTGAACAGGAGTGGGGTTATAAGCATTACAAGGGTTATTGAGTTGTGGACAATTGCTAATGAGCATCTTCATGTTCATGTGGGCCTTCATTTCGACGTAGCGACCAGCAGCAGAAATGCCATCTTCAAATTTTAAATGCCCTTTTGAGGTTACAGGCACATTCATGAAAAAATTGATATTGCTAGTGATATCTCTAATGCCGAGTTCTTCGTTTTGAGCAGAAAGAGCTAACAAATAGTTATCGCGACAGTTGTGCATGAACTTTTTTTCTAGAGCATAGCGCACGGTATTACTTTCAGCGCTACAAGCCCCCCCTAAGGTATCATGCCTGCCACAGGTGTCGGCAGTGAGAGTAAACATGGGATTGCCCTCGCTAGACATTAAAACACTACCTGTGGTCAGGTAGATTCCCCGTTGCGTCTTGAGAGTTTCAGTTGTTGAATAACGCTCTTCGGTATCGTTTAGATTATAGAATAAGGTATCGACGGCTTGATTGCCTTCGAGATCGAGAATCCTTAACGTCTGCCCGACGTAAATTTCTTTTATCCATCCTATGCCAGCGGGAATAATCTCGCTGAAAGCAGCGTCAGATTCGATGAGTGAACTTTCTTGATAGTTTAATGTGGCCATAATTTCCTCGGGGGATTTTAGAGTTAGATTCCGAAGGCAAAAAAGTTTTCGGTATTGAGCATCGCTCTTTGATTTTCTTGACTGTGATTGCGGCAATAGTCTTCTCGTCCGGGGGCTTGAGATTCAAAAAGTTCAAGTTCCATAGCGGCAGGTTGATAACTCCCCTCGTAAAAAGAATGGTGAGTGGCACTCATAATGAGTAAAACATTCATTTCAGCCCTTAGGCTAATTGAGCATTTTTCTGTTGCTTGATCGTTTACATAATTCATGGCGCCGCTTTCTTCATCGACCCAAACTTTTGAAAACAAATTGAGATTGGGAACAATGTCTTTTTTTCCCAAATTCCATTTGCCCATTTCGGTCAGAAAATTGTCTTTGCCATTGCGAATGAAATGATTGCGCAACTCTTGGTAACGTCCTTCTCCCCAGCGCGAAATGGCCAAGTGTGCATCATCAATTCCACCAATGGTGTCGTGCCAGCCGCAGGTGTCTTCGGTAACGCTAAGCAATACTCTACCCATGTCTGAATAGAGGCAATGACCTTTGGTGATATATGCGGTATGTTGCGCTTTAAGGGTGTCGGCCATGTTATAACGTTCGTAGGTGCGGTCGGCATTATACATCAACAGGGCGAGATTGGCCCCAATACCTTGGGTTGAAATTTTAAGCGTGCGATGGCGTTTAAGTCGCATAGAAAACATGCTACCGCCTCTTAGTGTTGTTGTGTAAATAGATTCAGGCATATGATTTCCTTGGTCTCTTCTCGAATGAATTTTAAGCGTCTTCTCTCTTGTGTAAAGGAGGAAGAATTGAAGTGTTTAGATTGAGTTTACCGGTTTTGACGCCTTTGACTGCGAGCATTTGATCTGTCATGATTTGCAACTTGCGAGCGGGACCTTGCACAATGATGACTTCCATGATCTGTTGTTCTTCGAGATTGATGTGCAAAGAACTAATCACTTCTTTGGCGTACTCGACTTGTAGATCTGCTAATTTTTGCTGACAAAGATTTTTTTGTCTATCGTAGATCAGGGTGACGGTTCCTGCCATGATCTCGTTGTCGAGAGACTCTTTATGCTCGGTGATTTGTGATTCGATCATCTCAGCTACGGCTTGAGAGCGGTTTTCCCATCCTCGGCGAACCACCATGTTGTTAAGTTCGTCGACTAAATTTTCGGGTAGAGAAAGGGAAATTCTAATTTTTTTATAACGCGCCATAATAACCTCTATTCAACTTCGTCTTTAACCAGACTCAATTTAGGAATAACAAATTCTTCGGTATCTTCTGTTTGGGGATGAATCAAATGCTCAATATGCTTTTTGGTGGCCAGAAATTCGGGACTCAAAAATTGTTTAGCGCTTCGAGGGCGGGGAACGGGCACTTCAACAATTTCATTAACCTGACCGGGATTGGCTTTGAGAACTAAAATACGATCGGCGAGGTAAATGGCCTCATCGAGATCGTGGGTGATAAAAAGCACGGTGACATCGACGTTTTTCCAGATTTGTAAGAGATGGTGCTGCATTTTGGCTCGGGTTTGAGCGTCTAAGGCTCCAAAGGGTTCATCCATTAGCAGAATACGCGGCTGATTGGCTAAGGCTCGAGCAATAGCCACTCGTTGTTTCATCCCTCCTGAGAGCTGATGGGGATAAGCTTCGGCAAACTTTTCTAATCCAACGAGTTGTATCCACTGTTTAGAAAGTTGTTCGCATTCTTTAGGGCCGCGACCGGCGAGTTCAAGGCCAAAAGCCACATTTTTTTGAACCGTTAGCCAAGGAAAGAGTGTGTAGCCTTGAAAGACCATGCCGCGCTCGGGTCCGGGCCCGGTGACGGGTTGGCCATTGAGCAGAATTTGCCCTGAACTCTTGTCTTCGAGCCCAGCTAGGGTTCTGATAAAGGTAGACTTGCCACAACCTGAAGGGCCGATAACGCAAACAAATTCTCGTCGGTTCACCTTAAAGTTGAGACGGTCTAAAACGGTGATTTCTCCGCCTTCTCGACGGGGATATTTTTTGCACAGGTCTTTAACCTCTAAAACAGTTTCTCGTTCATAAATTTTTTGAAAGCGAGCGGCCACTTCAAGACTCTGTTCTTTATAACTGGGAAGGTTAATTAAACTCATTTTAAATTTCCTTGAACTAAAGTTTCAATGGTTATTCATTTGATGAATTAAGGAAAAAACGTTTTCTTTTCAACGAAGAACCAATGAACTCCATATCGAATTTTGGTAATTAATACAGAGGGTTTTTCATCTTCCCAGACAAACAAATTACGACCGATAAAGGCGAGAATAAAGTCGGTTACCAAACCGATGATCCCTATCATTATGATAGCGGCATAGACGTTTTCATAAACGCGATATTTTGCCTGTTGGTTAATAAACCAAGTGATTCCTGTGCTGGCGCCAATGACCTCGGCGACGATGAGGTAAGTCCATGCCCATCCCAATAAAATGCGCATGTCTTTGTAGAGACGAGGAAGCACACCGGGAATAATGACTTTAAAAATGAGTTGAGAGGTTTTGGCCCCGAGAGTTTGGGCGGCTTCGATTAAAGAGATATCCAAACTTCGCACGGTGGTTCCAATGATGAGGATTTGTTGAAAGAGCGTTCCTATGACAATGATCGTCATTTTAGGTGCATCGTTAATTCCGAAGATAGCCACTGCGAGGGCCCCAAAGGCTGGAGCGGGAAGATACCTGAAAAATTCGACAAAGGGTTCAATCAATTTGGTAAAGAACGAAAAGCTTCCGACTAAAATACCGAGGGGGATACCGATGAGTGAAGAATAAAAAAAGGCGAGAAAAACAATGCGCACACTGTGTAAAAGGCTCTCGTGCAACCAAGGTTCTCCGCGTCGTTTAGGCTTGGTGGTAAACGAAGTGTAAAAGGCTTTAACAACCTCGTGGGGGGCAGGTAAATAAACGGGATTAGAGGGGATGACCTTAGGAATATCTTTGTTTTCTTTGTGAAGGTGAATCCGTTCAATTTCGTAGTCTTCAATCGATAAGACTTGATCTTTTTCGAGTAAAAAGCTGGCACCCGCGTCTGTGACTTTAACCATAGGGTGCCAGATAAAAGGGAGATAACTGACGGCACACCAAAGCAAAATGGGTAATGCAAAAGACAGAGAGATAACGACCCAATTGATCTTAGAATCTAAGTCTTTGCGTATTCTAAAAAGGGATTTCATTTTGCCTCGGTGGTTGCCGTTGTTTTATTTGAGAATGAGATCGGGATAAATGTATTTGTCGACATTTTGTGGCGTATCATAGACCTTATTGTCGATTTGAAATTTGTCGACGATTTCTGAACTGCCATAAACCGATGTGAAACCTTTGGCTTTTTTCATTACAGCCTTAGCCTCTTCACGAGTCAGTAGTTTTGTTCCCGCCAATAAAGGTTTGTACTCTGCAGGAGGGAGACCTACGCGAGCAGCCATGATTTTTACAGCATCGTCTTGAGTTTTGGGGTCGAGAATGTAGTCTACGATCTTGTACCAAACGGCAATGACCTTTTTCCACTCTTCTTTGTTTTTAGAAAGACTGGCGGGGCTGACGGCAAGCATATCATAGATTAAACCGGGCTCACCTGCTGATGAATAAACCGCTTTAGATCCAGGAACAATTTTAAGAGCTTGT